>JABDPQ010000592.1 GCA_013042695.1 Desulfobacterales bacterium
TCTTCTATTGACTTGGCTATATCCTGACTCAGAAGCAGTGCATCGCTGTCACCTATTTTTCCTGAATCTGCAATAATGCGCAGCTCTCTTCCCGCCTGGATAGCATAGGTTTTTTCTACAGCATCAAATGAATTGGCAATCGCTTCGAGATCTTCCAGTCGCTTAACGTAACTCTGCAACATTTCCTTGCGTGCCCCAGGTCGGGCTCCTGACAGAGCATCGGCGGACTGCACTAAAACATCGAGAACACTCTGCGGCGGCAGGTCTTCATGATGTGAGCCGATAGCATAAGCAATTTCTTCCTGCTCACCATACTTCTTGGCAAGATCCCTGCCAATAATTGCATGAGATCCCTCAACCTCATGATCCACTGCTTTGCCAATGTCATGCAGTAGACCGGCTCGTTTGGCTAGTTTTACATCAAGACCAAGCTCTGCCGCCATAATGCCACAGAGAAAGGCAACCTCGAGTGAATGCTGCAGCACATTCTGGCCGTAACTGGTGCGGAATTTTAGGCGCCCAAGAATCTTGATTAGCTCAACGTGTACCCCATGAGCTCCGACATCGAAAGTAGCCTGCTCGCCAGCTTCTCTCATGTCGACTTCCAGTTCTTTGGTTACCTTGCCGACAACTTCCTCGATTCGTCCCGGATGTATTCTGCCATCGCCAATCAGCTGGTGCAGAGCCAGTCTCGCCACCTCTCTTCTCACCGGATTAAATCCTGATAAAATAACCGCTTCCGGTGTATCGTCGATAATAATATCTATACCGGTTGCTGCCTCAATAGCCCGTATATTTCTGCCTTCTCGGCCGATAATACGACCTTTCATCTCATCATTTGGCAGCGGAACCATGGAAACCGTTTTATCCGCCACGTAGTCTCCTGCATAGCGCGATATCGCCAGGGCAATATAATTTTTTGCCTTGCGATCAGCCTCAATTTTCATCTCATTCTCAATTTGTGCAAGACGTTTTGCTGCATCCATTCGGGCCTTGCTCTCAAGAGACTCCATCAACAGTTTTTTTGCCTCTTCCTGGGAAATCCCAGCGATGCGAGAAAGCTCGTAGCGCTGCTTGCCAATTACATTTTCAATCTCTTTAAGCTTTTCATCTATTTCCTGCTTCCTGCCATTGAGTTTTTCATTAGACTGCTGGAGCTCTGCACGTTTTCGGTCGCAACTCTCCCATTCTTTTTTGAGTTGTTCTCGTTTCTGATTCAATTGCTGGCGTTCGTCTTTGAGCTCACTTCGATCCGATTTGAGCTCCTCCTCTGCAGCCTGCTTGACCTGGTAAGCCTCTTCTTTGCTCTGAAGCTGGGCTTCCTTTTTTAATTGTTCAGCCTCAACAATTGCTGTTTCAATCAATTGTTTGGCCTGCTCTTTGATGTTTTGTGTATGACCTTCTATAAATCGTTTCCTCAAATAAAAACCAAAAAGTAATCCAAAGAGAAGTCCCAAAAATATGTAAATAGAAGGATGGTTAATTAGATCCATGAAGACTCTTGTCCTATTGGTATCGACTGACGACAGGAGAGGATATGCCATCCAATGAGAGGGAGGCTATAGATGGTAGGCAGCTGAGAACAGCTAACGGGGGCCCAGGCGCAAACCGTCAGCTGTTAAGGGTACACATCATGTTGCGCAAACACGTATTGAGGAAGGTCTCGCTACCTCTGCTCATATTTCGCCACAATCACTTGCATACGTAAATTCTCAGAAAACAAGGTTAGCGTGTATCTCAAATCAGCCCACAGCGCAACGCCAAGGTTTGTTACTCGCTCCCTTGCCGCTTCTCATTACCATTTGTTTATACGCTACGTGCTGATGAACAACCTGTTACGTTTTTCTACAGCCTTTTCACACCATCAATACTGCTGTAATCAATCTTATTTGTCTCATTCCAGGCAGCCTGCCGCGATTCTTTTGAGCCTGCGACGTACCCTGCTGCACATATATCAAAACGATACCCAGACCTTATCCGGGCGTCGTGGTAAAAATTTTCCCCACCCTGCCGTGTTTGTAGAACGAGTTAAACCTATCGAAATAGGTGGGAACCGCATATCAGCGTCAGGGAAATCGGTGGATTTCCCATCAGAGGAAAGTGGTAGCTCCCTTTTTTGGAGAGTTGGCTCAACGATAATACAAATCACCAACAGCGCAGGGAAAAAACCTGCTGCCTCTCGTAATACGTTTAGTTATGCCTGTTGCGAGATAGCAGCCTTTCACGTTATACCCACGGTTTTATTACTATTTAGTTATACAATACCGTAAAATTACTTATATCTATATATTATCAAAAATTCGTCAAAACAAAAGCTAAAAAGAGCTCAGCTTTCAGCTATTTTCCCTTGAGGGAAATGGAGTTCGATCTTTTCGTTTAACCCCTTTAAATTCGTTTCGCTATTATTCCGGTAATCCTTAAATTCCTGCTCTAATCTCACATATCTCGATGCCAGATTCAGACATGCCATAACGGCAACCTTACCCACCTGCATCGTCCCGCCTGCAACAGAACTGCTATCTTCAACCTGCTTGCGAACAAGGGTGAGAATAGCTTCCATTTCTTTTTCTGTTGCACCCGTATAAAAAGCGAAATCCTGGCCTAATAGATGGAATTTAACTAATCGTTCTAACTCAGCCATAGCGATTCTATCCTAGTATTATCAGCAGCCTTTTATTATTTATACTCCCAGACGTAATCAGGCTGACGGTTGGGCTTTGAACAGATTGCCCTGCACACCCCCGCCACGATCATCGCCTTCAGGCTGGTCCTCTTCTTCTTCCTCCTCGGGGTTTTCCTCTGAATCATCAGCCTTTTTCGTTTTGGGCTTAGCTTCTTCAGCTTCTTGTTCACTCTCCGATTCCCAGCGTTCTAATCGTTCAATGAGTGATGAGACCCGACTGCTCACTTCGCCTCGCTCAGAATCCATGTTATCCAGCAGCTGCTGCAATCTGCTGCTTTCTGCCTGCTGCTCAAGAAGATCCCATTCCAGACGGCTCTTTTCTGCTTTCAGTGTTGTATAGCCTTCGAGCAGAGTTTCAACATAGTTTTCCAGTTTCTGAATTTCACTTTCTTTTTTCATAATTGATCCTTGTTTTCCCTTCAATGTTCATTTACTCTGACTATACCATGCTACCTGATCGGTGCAATATCAATCACTGTTATCTGTTCGTATTTAAGATGCATAACTGGACCGTTACAGGCGCGAATAGTGCCAGCTTAACGGTCTGTTGCCGGAATACGGCATGTAGC
>JABDPQ010000595.1 GCA_013042695.1 Desulfobacterales bacterium
GTGGGATGTGGCATATCACTTTGAGGATATTACCTTAGAAGATCGAGATAAAATCATAGGATGCTGTCTTGTTATTCAACGCCGTCTCCTGCGTCTAAAAGTCCAGGTAAGAGATCCGGCATAATTAAAGGCAAACTTCAATTACCGTGCCTAATTCGATTATAAATATAGTCAAATCAATTAAGGATAGTGAATCTGCAAAGCTGCATGCTTCGGTCCTTGGCAGTGAGCCGATACACTTGGATTGTGTCTATAAAGAATCTGAATCACCATTTTTTTTCCTCGTTTTTCCACCAGAAACAATTCCCGCAGAATTGGACATAAATCAAACCTGCTCAGTTGTTATCACATCCGAATCAAACCCGGTTACACTCAGCGCCAGTATCAAAAGTATTAATGGTGATCGGACCCTTGAAATGCTCGCTGAAGAAGCAATTGATCCCGCCAGCTTGCGAGAATACTTTAGGGTAGCCTATTCTATGCCGATCACTGCCTCATTTGAGCCCCAGGATCATGATTCCAGCGAAAAGCAGTGGAAAATAGAAGGAATGACATTGGATTTATCCGGCACCGGCCTTCTTGGAATTTTTCCTCAGGAATTCGAAAATAATTCAAATATATTTCTCGAGTTCACCTTAGAAGAGGGTGGTAACCCCATAAGATGTGTTGCTCGTGTGGTTCGAACTCGAAGATTGAGAAGAGAACGTTTTCAAATTGCGCTGCATTTCGATGTCATACAGCCAGAAGACAGAGATGCCATAATAACTATCTGCCTCCAGGAACAACGCAAACAGTTGAGAGAGCGCATCCATAATCAATAGCCAATTGCCCTGATAGAATACTATTTCTTTTTACTCTGCGCATCTTCACTCCTCTAAACTACGTTTCTGAATATGTCGATACTCCTATATGAATACTATCCCCCCACTCTCACCAATTTCTTTTCTTGGCTCGGCGACCAGCAAGCAGGGTGGCACTCAACAAGCCGGTCAGGTGGCAGATGTTCTTGGGGAAATCTTCAAAGCTACCGTCATTGAAGTTAAATCCAATAATCAGTATCTGCTTGATTTTGGGGGTAACCGTCTCATTGCCTCATCGCCGGCTCAATTGACTGTTGGGCAACATCTGCAACTTCAGATAACCAATACTCAGCCAAATATTGAATTTAAAATCGTCTCAAATCTATTACAATCATTGGTTGGAAAATCTCTCGTTCTGCTTGGAAACAGCATCGATATTAGCAGTTTAGTTCAAACTCTGCAGCAAAGCACAACCTCTTCTTTTTCCCAGCTTTCTTCTACGAGCAAAGATATTCTAAACAATTTTCTGCCACCTGAAATTGCTGCCATTATCAGTGGTTCAAGAGGTGGTGAATTTCTTGGTAGATTATTTAATCGACTTGGTCTGAATTTAGAAAATCTCTTGTCAAGGGGACAGAAGGAGCAGGCTTCATTAACCCTAAAAACTGCTCTGCTTGAGATTTCACATCTATTCAAATCAGACTCAGATATTTCTGCCCAATCAAACAAGCTTTTAGCTACTCTTGAGCTTTACCAACTTGCACAACTTCAATTGAATCAGGAGAAACTGTCGATCCTACCTTTGCCTCTGCCATTTCTGGAGCAAGGGTATCTTATATTTGAGCGTGATCAAGATAAACTAAATAAATCAGATGTTGAGGACAGCGACAGACGTTTTACACTCTATCTCGCTCTGACAGGATTAGGCAATGTTACGGTTGAATTTTATCAAAACATTGAAAATCTTTACATACGCATCAAACTGGAAACCAAAAATAAAGCAGAATTTGTTGCACAATTTGGTGAACAATTAAAAACGGCTCTATCAATTACAAATCCCGTAGTTCTGACATTTTCTGACTCCGCACTCGACCCAGCAGCTGAAATTGTCAGAAGGTTAATACCAGATGGAGAATCCATCCTGGATACAACTATTTGATCATGGAATCACAGAAAAAAAAGATTGAAAAAGCAGCTGCAATTCTCTACGACACAGAGCGTTCAGATGTGCCACGCATTGTCGCAAGCGGTAAGGGTGTAATCGCACAGAAAATTATTGAAACGGCGCGAGAGGCCGGCATCCACATCCAGGAAGATCCTGACCTTGTTGAACTCTTAGCAGCTATTCCAGTAGGTGAGGAGATTCCCGTGGAGCTCTATCAGACAATTGCCGAGGTTCTTGCTTTTGTCTATGAGATAAACAATCAATTTAAAGATAAAGTTAATCAAACGTGATGTTTTTTAATATAAAATATTCTTTTGACGATATGGTTTAGCTTCTTTGCCTTTTGGCCATATCTATCTGACAGAGATATAGTAAGAATTAAGTGATCATATCAAGCTGCTCAGACCATTCATACTTATAATTTTTTTAGGTGCATTCACATTACACCTTTTATCATGTTCTGCAGAAAAGGACCCTGATGGTATCCTGCAAGATTATATTCTTGCCTGCACGAAGGTTGTTAAAGAAAGACGATTTCGATCTATAAAAAAATTAATCTCAGATACATACCAAGACACTCAGGGCAGAAGTAAAAGTGATTTAAATGCAATCGCAAGCGCATATATATTTCGGAATAAATCTATAAACATCTTCAGCCACCCACTTACTGTTTCTCAGCCTGATTCCTCCAATCAATTATCGGCTACTGTTCTCGTTGCTCTTTCAGGAAAGCTGATAGAAGAGATGTCTAGGCTTCCTTCCGTAAACGCAGATATCTATTTATTTGAATTGACTCTCATCAAAGAAAAGGATGGCTGGAAACTTCTCAGTTCAAGCTGGCGGCAAGCGATGCTCGATGATTTGCGCGCACATTAGCTTGGCCTAGCATGGTAAAGACCTACTCTGACTGACGTTCAATATCAACTGCGCGTTGCTTAGAAGAAACACCTGAAAAAGTCGATTTCTCAAGATATATCATGATGTAAAGGACTCCGAGCAAACCAACCAACAGTAAAATCACTTTAAACAGTTCAGCTGGTTTTTTAATTGCGGCAATGATGACGACAATTGCCAACACTGCAGCTGCAATCCAGTTGCTTGTAAAAAATGTCAAGATCTGTAGAAGAAAGTTTTGAATAGTTTCCATAAAATAACCCTCCCTACGATAGCAGATTTTACAAAACAGCAAGTTTTTAGGCTGCTACCAATTATTCCTGTTAGTTAAAGTATCCTTGAGACAGCCATTGAAATCAAGTTCCATCTGAAAGAACAGGAAAAATATACCACCAAGTAGTAATGTTTCCGATTAAACACCTCTCCTACAGAAATTAATACATGAAAGTAGTCTTCCGAAATGACTGGGGTTGACAAACAGAAAACAAAAAAGCCCCAGTAATGAGACTGAAGCTTCACTGCAGATCGTGGCGGAGCGGACGGGACTCGAACCCGCGACCTCCGGCGTGACAGGCCGGCATTCTAACCAGCTGAACTACCGCTCCGTGCTATGG
>JABDPQ010000616.1 GCA_013042695.1 Desulfobacterales bacterium
GAGTGAGGTTACATACATGGATACTGCTTTCTTAACCTCAGCTTTTTTACTGATGGCCATCAAATAGAGCAATCCTTCGATCTGCAGTTCTTTCAGCACTGAGTATATCTCGCTGTTTTTAAGGCCACTCCGGCGATCCAAAAAGTGAGCAATTTTGTCAGCAATTGTTTTTTCGTTAATTAAGAATTCTTTTGTTTTATTAGGAAGTTGAAAGCGATTGCAGAATTTTATTAATATCGTCACCGGTGATCTGCCCATAATAGACAGAAGATAGACCAGCCATGGTTCATACGTGTCTGGAAGGTAAAGGAGTTTGAACCAGGAAATTGCCCGCTGGGTCTGGACAAGAAAATGCCTGAAACGCCGATCGATCTCCAGGTGCGGCTTAAGATCCGGCCAGAGAAACGGAAACAGGCCAAAATCTGAGAGGCGTTGAATCGCTGGAAGGGCATTTTCCTCATTTAAAAGAATTTTCAGTTCGGTGAAAAAGCGAGGATCATCTGCTTTTCCAAAAAGATTCATCTTGACGGCATTATCAATAAGACGGGTGGTGTGTTTAACTATGGTGAAATCCATCCGTTTCTCAAACCGTATTGCCCTGAAAATTCTGGTGGGATCATCAACAAAGCTCAGGTTATGCAAAACCTTAATCGCCTTTTGTTTCAAATCGTTCTGACTGTTAAAAAAGTCGATAAGCTTACCGAAATGATCAGGGTTGAGCTGAATTGCCATGGCATTAATGGAAAAGTCACGGCGATAAAGATCAAGTTTGATCGATGATAATTCAACGGTGGGCAGCGCTGCTGGATATTCATAGTATTCCAGGCGTGCCGTGGCAACATCGAGTTTGAGGTCGTCTGCAAGGACTATCGTTGCCGTGCCGAATCGTTCATGCGTCTTTACTCTGCCACCGAGCCGAACGGCGAGCTGTTTTGCAAAGGTGATACCGTCGCCCTCGACAACGATATCAAGATCCATATTGGTTTTTTTAAGCAGTAGGTCACGAACAAAACCCCCAACGACAAAGGCGTTAAAGACAAATTCATCAGCGACCTCTCCAATGGTCTGGAGCAGCGTAATGATCTTGTGATCATGCAGTCCTGTCAACAGGTGAGCGAGATTCCGGCTGCGTTCCATAGAGGGGTATTCAGACTCATGCAGAAGGTTTTTTGGCAGGTTCGATGGGTCGTTCACCAGGCGGTTTAGCAGGTCGGTCCGGGTAATGATCCCTTTGAGCTCTCGATCATGAACAATGGGTATGAGGCGTTGGCGGTGTTCAATGATGAGCTCCTGGATATCGGCAAGTGTGGCGTTGAGGGACAGGACCTCAACGTCAGAAGTCATGAAATCCTGAACCGGAAGCTTACCAAGATCATGGCTGATTGCACGCTCAACCATCTGTCGTGAAATGATTCCTGCAATAAGTGGTCGAAACGCCACTGTTGGCTCACTCGCTATTTCTCTTGGCACAACCGGCATTGCATTAATATTATAGCGGGTCATCAAAGCCTGGGCATTATAGACAGTGGCGTTTTCTGGAACAGTAATGGCCGGAAAGGCCATCATTTCACGAGCAATAGCTTGTGGTCTTATGTGGCGGTGCAGGCTGCGAACCAACTGCTCGTGGGCCTCTACAAGGGTCATGTTTTTCATCGTGGCTGATGCAGCAGTTGAGTGACCGCCTCCCCCAAAATCTCTGGCAATCACACCTGCATTAACATCGGGAATCCGACTTCGGGCAATAAGATATGTTCTGCTACCCATGGATACGAGCGTCAGCAAGACATCGAGGTTCTCCATGATCATCAAGCGCTTGACGATCAGAGAAAAGTCATCCACATAGATAGGAATAGATAAGGTAGCGATAACAATTGGAATATCCTGGATGGTAATACTGTTCGCACCTTTCATGAGTTCGTTCAGATAACTCACCTGGTGGGAGGTCAGGTCATGACTGATAAACTGTGAGACAACATCAAGCTTTGCTCCTTGCTCAAGCAGCCATGCGGCGGCTCGCATATCTTCCGGGGTGGTGGTCAGATGCGTAAGTGAGCCGGTGTCTTCATAGATGCCGAGACTGAAAATTGTTGCTTCATCCTCGTTAATGGCAATGCGCTTTTTTTTGAGCAGATCTGTGAAAATCGTCATGGTAGAACCAACGTCACGAATTACCTCAAGATCACCGCGTAGATCACCGTCTAATCTGGGGTGGTGATCATAGATGTGGACGCTGATGCCGGGGTTTTTCAGACAGGCGGCAAGCGGACCGAGCCGTTGGATTTTTCGGGTATCGACGACGATAAGAGAGGTAACATTATCGATAATGATTTGTTTTGCTTTAAGAAACTCGTATTGATACAAGAGCGTCTGCGAAATGAAGTCCCGCAGCGTTTTCTCTTGTGCCCCGGGAAATACCAGCAGTGCATCGGGATAAAATTTCTGGGCAGCAATCATGGAAGCCATGCCATCGAAATCGGCATTGATATGAGTAGTTATGACACGCATGGAATTAGCCAGGCTGCTCGTGTTGTAAACCGTTTGATTAATCTACTAAGTTTCATCGCTGCTGATCCAAAAGTATAATCATCTCCTAGGATTGTAGCCAATGAACGGCCATCAGGGAACTATTATTTTGTTTTATCAGGAGGTTGGGAAAAATACAGCTGTTAGCTATTAGCTATTAGCCATTGGCTGAAAAGAAATTTTAGTCAATTGAACCCATATAGTAACCGCTTGTTTTGTTTGCGAAATATGTGTTAATCTTTTTCTAACAGCTAACAGCTAATCGCTAACAGCTAACAGCTAACAGCTATCAACTTACCGCTCTCAGTTCCTACCTACCCCCGAGGATGAAAAGAGCGATGGATTGATTTCAATCTGTCCTGATCGATCTGGGTATAGATTTGCGTGGTTGCAATATCGGCGTGTCCCAGCATGAGCTGCACTGCTCGGAGATCGGCACCGTTTGCCAGAAGATGGGTAGCAAAACTATGTCTCAGCATATGCGGAGAAATGGTTTTACTTATTCCAGATGCAGATGCCGTCTCGGCAATGATCTGCCAGAAACGCACCCGTGTCATTGGCTTTGCCTGGCCGGTGATGAAAAGGTAGTTACTGCGTCTTCCTTTGAGGATTAATGGACGTGAGCGCTCGAGATAGGTCTCAATAGCATCTTTTGCCACCATGCCAAAAGGAACCA
>JABDPQ010000387.1 GCA_013042695.1 Desulfobacterales bacterium
GTCCCAGATAGCCATAGCAGGCCTGATTGTCATCCGATTTCTCGGCTCTTCACTGGTTGTTCCTTTCATGGAGGAGTTATTCTGGCGCTCTTTTCTGATGCGCTAACCCAAGTTTAACATAGCAGAAAAAATTACTAATATAATCAATATTTTGAAGTCTAGTCGTTTGCCCAGTGGCACTACATTCGTATTTTTTTGCATCAGTAGACCATTTTCCTGGTTCCGACCGGAGATGAAGTTACCCCAAGAATGTCGTAGACTTTTTGCAACTTCGGCTCAGCAAGAGTCGTCTTGCGAACATGAAGTGTCCGCCCATCTTTTTGTTTGAACGTTGCGGTAACCCGTTGCTGAGTTGAGAACATCTGACGAAGAGATGTCCAGCTATCATTTATGTTACTGATTTTCAGCTTCCGACGGATGGCTTGAACCGCTTGGTAGGCAAGAACCGTGATAAATAAATGCCCCTCTGCCCGTTCCTCTTTCTGATGATAGACTGGACGCATTCCAAGCTCCGACTTCAGACTGCGGAATACTGCCTCCAGATCTGTGAGCATGGTATATGTCCGCCATAAAGTCGTTTCATCCCAGTGCAATTCATTGGTCCGTAGGCAATACACACCCGGATGGGTTATCCGAGTTCCCTCTACAGGGGTCTGTTCCCAGTTTAAGGCGGTCACCGTTTCGCTGGATTTGTCAGTGACCAGCTCAATACGATAGTGTTGAGCAATACCACGGTTCTTCTCCTGAAGTCGCCCGACTCTCTGCATCACCTTGTCCCGTTGTTTTACTCCGCGCGGTTTGGCAAGACTGGCTGCAATCCGCTGCAGACCTTTTTCAAAACGGGCGATAAACCGGGCGTTCATGGCATCTTCCTTCTGCTGCCGCAGTCCAGAGTGGCAATACAACCGCACCTCCGATCCATCCTCGCTGATAACCCGTTGTATCTTGATCGTCTGCTTTGAGACAGACAGCACCTCTGTCGCCTGTGCTTCTGTAAAATGACGTGAGCGCTCACGGCTGACGACCAGGTAGCGATACTTCTGCTCAATAAGCCAGTCAATATTGGCTTGAGTGGCGATACCACGATCCATTATCACCATCGCACCTTTCGGAGCTTCAAGTCTTTCAAGCATTGTTTCAAGTGTTGTTGGCTCGGAAACGTTGCCCTCAAACATCCTTGATCGACGGACAAAGCCGCTGCCGTCAAGCACCAGGCCAAGTGTCACCAGCGGGCAGTCACTGCGCTTCTCCTTGGAATGTCCATGACGTGCTTTACCATTACTGCACATCTCGCCTTCAAAATAGGTGTTGGTCAAGTCATACAAGGTCACCGTCGTTGACAGGCAGAACAGCTCATTGATCCGCCCGAACAGGGCAGTCTCAATCATCTGCCTATGGCGTACCAGAAGATCGGAAGTCCGGTACAGCCGCATCAACGGCATGGTCTCATAATCCACCTCCAGCAACTCTCCCAAGCCACTTCGCTCAGTCAACCAACGTCGTGCCCTCAGCTCGCTGCCGGGATCAGCCATCCGAGAGATGATGCTGCCTATGGCGGCTGCCTGCTGGATGCCGTTGAAACCTGCAGATGCAAGTATTCCCGGAAGATCAAGCCACTTCAATGCTTCCATCCCTACATGTTCAACACCAATTGAACGGGGACGTACCAACTCCAGAGAGCAAACATCCACTTCTGTATAGGTAAGCTGTTCTTCTTCTTGCTTGTCTTCCGGTTGTCCGGCAATGATCAACTGCGCCGAATAGCGCTGCGCCAGTTCTTCTATCTCCGCTGATGGTGTGATCAGGGGCATCTGGCCGGAGAGTATCCCTTCGATTCGGGTACAGAGTTGTGGCCATTGCTCACGTGGCAACGAGAAGTTCCTGCCCAGGTTGAGCAAGGTCTTTTGTCGAACCTTGTCACCGATCCGTTTCGAGGCTACCAGGCGGAAGGTGTAATATGCTTCGCCTGCCATTGAGGTGCTGGTTTTTGTTTGTCGAATGAACATGAGTAATCATTGACAGATTTACCCAGACAAGTCAATACATATTTAAACAATTATGGCACTACATTGCTTAATTCCTTCTATTTTTGTTGAAATCATTAGATATTTTCTGTAAAAACAGATGAAAAAAGATGGTTTTTGCACCTCATGTGTTAAACTTGGGTTAGCTTAACTATATCCTGAATCCGTGAGCGTTCGAGAACACTACAGATGCAAGGCGGCAACAATGTTGGTAATACTTAGGTATAT
>JABDPQ010000622.1 GCA_013042695.1 Desulfobacterales bacterium
TTGGCGCTGAGCGCACGCTACAAGAGGACACCGCTGATATCGATGAGATCCATGATATCCTGTCGGCACTTGCTGTCAGGGTTAGCGACTCACTTTCACGAAAACATGGCGGTTGCAGATCCCTGACGCTCAAAGTGAGGTATTCGGATTTTTCGACCATAACAAGATCTCTCACACCAAAAGAGCTGATACGAACTGCTGAAGAGATCAAACAACTCGTACCACAACTGCTCATGAGTACTGAAGCAGGCTCCCGAGCAGTGCGCCTGGTTGGCCTCTCTGCGACTAACCTGGTTGCAGGTGATACGAGAATTCCTCGCCAATTAATGCTGCCATTCAATCAATAACCACGCACTTCGATTATTTTTTCTCAAGACAAGAGAAGGTGCATTCTCATATTAGGTTATTTACTTCGATGATGATTGCTATTATGATGTCTCAAACATCTTGTTTTTCTTAAATAACTACTATGCTATCAAAATGAAAAGTCTGCTCGTTGCCATATTCAATATATTCAAAGGTGTTGGAAAAATTCTTTCACTTTTTCGCTCGCTGCTATCTAATCTCATATTTTTAGCAGTTATAGCAGCCATTGTCTTCTCTGTATTCTACTCCGATAAGCCGGTTATCCCAGATAACTCCATTCTGAGGCTGACGATTTTAGGGGACATCGTTGAACAAAAAACAGAAGTAAATCCCTTTGATGAAAATTTTAGCGATCTTATTGGCTGGCCAAGCCAGGTGAGAGAAACCTTGCTGCAGGACATTCTCGATGCCATAGATCATGCGGCAGATGATTCTGCCATAACCAGCATTTTGCTGGATCTGGATGACATGGGCCAGGCCGGTCTCAATCAATTGCAGGATATTGGAACGTCGCTGAACTCGTTTCGCGATCGAGGCAAGCAGGTTATCGCTGCTGAGGATTATTATTCTCAAAACCAGTACTACCTGGCCTCCTATGCTGACAAGATTTTTCTCAACCCAATGGGCGGGGTTTATCTCAGCGGATTCGGTCTCTATCGTCTCTATTTCAAAGATGCAATTGAAAAATTAAAAATCAACTACCATGTTTTTAAAGTTGGCTCCTTTAAATCAGCCCTTGAACCACTCACCAGAAGCTCCATGTCGGCTGAAGATCGAAGTCAGTCACGGGCATGGCTCACTGCCTTATGGAATAATTATCTGGATGATGTAGCAAAACAGCGATCGCTTAGTTCTGCTGACATAAGTCAATATATCAACAAGATACCTGCAAATCTGCAGGCAGTGGATGGAGATATCGCTCGTCTGGCCCTTGAAAGCGGCCTCGTTGATGAGTTGAAAACTCATCCACAAATTAAACGCTACCTCAGTGAAATAGGAAATTCCAAGCCAAATCAGGAATTGAGCGGGGTTCCGCTTAATACGTATCTGAAAACAATTACCAGATCGCATTTATATACAGGCAAAGACAGAGACACTGTGGCACTGATCATTGCTCAGGGAACAATTATGCCAGGAAAAAGCAATCCCGGTACCATTGGATCTAAAACAATAGCTACATTATTGCGCAATGCTCGAACCTCCGATCATATCAAGGCAGTCGTCCTGCGTGTTGACAGCGGAGGCGGCTCAGCCTTCGCCTCAGAAATGATCAGGCAGGAGATTTTAGAGTTGAAAAAGAGCGGTAAACCGCTCATCGTTTCCATGGGAACATTTTCCGCCTCTGGCGCTTACTGGATTTCTGCAAATGCTGACGAAATATGGGCCTCACCAAATACGCTTACAGGATCAATAGGGATTTTCATGGCTGTTCCCACGTTTGAAAAAGCTCTCAATAATGTCGGTATTTACCGAGATGGCGTCGGTACAACCAATCTTTCTTCAGGACTTGACTTGACCCAGCCACTCTCAGGTGAAGTTAAAACCGCCATTCAGTTAACGCTTGATCACAATTACAAGACATTCTTATCCATTGTCGCGGATGGGCGCAATCTGCCGTTTGAGCGGGTAGAAAAAATTGCCCAAGGCAAGGTCTATGCCGGTACTGCCGCCTTGGATGAAGGCCTCATAGATAAGCTTGGAACACATTCTCAGGCTATTAGATCAGCTGCGGAACACGCCGGTCTCGAGGATTATGCGACAACTATTCTTTCTACCCCACTCTCATTTAAAGATCGTCTTCTCCAAAGAATCAGCGCCGGCGCCGCAGCTCTTTTTCCCAAAGGCTCAGCTTTGGAAACATTTCTCAAATACCTTCCCGCTCATCTACCAGCATTGAACACAACTCAACTTTTCAAAGATCCAAACAGTATCTATGCACACTGCATGATCCAATACAACTAATGTCATTAACCACTCTTGGGAGCAACAGATGAAACGACCTCACCTTCTTTTTTATATCATTTTTTGTTCGATATTTTCTCTTTCCACAACAACATTCAGCCAAGAACCTGCTGTGGTATCAGGCAATCCGAACGCCCCGCCAATTGTCTGGGAAGAGCGTCAAGAGCTTGTTGGTCTTGGACCTGACCTG
This sequence comes from Desulfobacterales bacterium, assembly GCA_013042695.1. Taxonomy (GTDB): domain Bacteria; phylum Desulfobacterota; class Desulfobulbia; order Desulfobulbales; family Desulfocapsaceae; genus JABDPQ01. The sequence goes on from JABDPQ010000622.1 coordinate 2,519, forward strand.
GCCACAGGTATTCTCAAAGAACTTGGCATAGGCTACAGCCTGAGAAGGTTCGGCAATTGGAAGAATGTACAGATTAAAACCAAAAATGGCGACGTAGACATGCTTGTTTCTGCCTACCGCAATAAGGAACGCGAGCAATATCTCTCGTTTTCAATTCCTTATTTATCCCAGCCTACCGTCATTGTGGTTGAAAGAGGAAAAGAGTTTGATTTTTCAAACTGGGATACACTCAAAGGGAAAAAAGGTGTGAGCAATG
>JABDPQ010000624.1 GCA_013042695.1 Desulfobacterales bacterium
GTAAATGAAGATGTCCATGGACAATTCGAATCCAGCAAGATAGGTAAAATTCTTGGAAATCTCAAGGATTAATGGAGGTTGATGTAACATGCAACAGATAAACTCACCATCTGAAATGGTAGAAATGAGAGATTTTTGCAAGGCAGCTTTTGCCAGGCAAAAGGTTCGTTTTCTTGTATGCGCCGGCACCGGTTGTATTGCCGGTGGTTCAATGGATGTTTACGCAGAACTCAAACGGCTCATCAGTGAAAAAGGCATAGAAGTAGACGTGGAACTGCTCTTTGAAGGGCAGGAAAGTGACGCAGGGGCCGGCAAGAGCGGATGTCACGGCTTTTGTCAGATGGGCCCACTGGTACGTGTTGAACCCAAAGGTACCTTTTATACCAAGGTTAAAGCTACTGATGTACCGGACATCGTAACTGCAACTCTTGACGAAGATACGGTAGTAGAACGTTTGCTGTTCAAAAACCCGGATGGTAGTCGAGCTGTAGCCGAGCACGATGTTCCATTTTATAATCGCCAGACACGGATAGTTCTCGCAGGCTGCGGTACAATCGATCCGGAAGATATTCGTAATTACTTTGCGGTAGATGGTTTTCAGGCCCTGGCCCAGATTTTCCAGAAACACACCCCGGAAGAGGTCATCGATATTGTTAAGAAATCAGGACTGCGGGGCAGAGGCGGAGGTGGATTCCCAGCAGGGCGCAAATGGGAAGCTGGTCTGAATGCCAAGGCTACTCCGAAATATGTGGTTTGTAACGGCGATGAAGGAGACCCTGGCGCCTTTATGGATCGTTCGGTCTTGGAGGGTAATCCTCAAGCCGTCATTGAGGGCATGACTATCGCCGCCTACAGTATAGGTGCTAAATACGGTGTCGTGTATGTCAGGGCTGAGTATCCACTTGCAGTTGTCAGGCTGCTCAAGGCCATTGAACAGGCCAAGCAGTATGGGGTCCTGGGCGAAAATATTATGGGCACCGGGTTTGATTTTGACATAGAGGTCTTCCAGGGGGCCGGAGCTTTCGTATGCGGTGAATCCACGGCCTTAACCCTTTCTATTGAAGGTAAACGGGGAATGCCGCGGGTGGCGCCCCGTCCCAGAACGACAGAAGTCGGTCTCTTTGATAAACCCACTCTATTGAATAACGTAAAATCTTTTGCCTACATACCTGATATCATCAGAAAAGGTGCAGACTGGTTTAGTGCTATCGGCACCGAGAGCAGTTCGGGTACCGCAGTATTTGCCCTCACCGGTCATATAGCCAACAGCGGCTTAATCGAAGTCCCCATGGGAATTAAGCTGCGTGAAATAATTTACGAAATCGGCGGTGGCATTCCCAAGGGCGGGACGTTCAAAGCCGTACAAACCGGAGGGCCATCCGGCGGCTGCCTGCCGGAGTCGCTGCTGGACACTCCGATCGACTATGATTCCCTGGATGAAGCGGGCTCGATTATGGGCTCCGGCGGTATGGTAATCATGAATGAAAAGACATGCATGGTTGATGTCGCCCGCTATTTTCTGCAATTTACTGAAGAAGAGTCTTGCGGGCAGTGCGTTCCATGTCGACTTGGCACGAAACAGCTGCTTGAAATTCTCAACGACATCTGCAAAGGTAAAGGAAAAAAAGCAGACCTGGATCTCTTGGTAGAGTTGAGCCACTCAGTTCACGGGGGTTCGGTTTGTGGTCTTGGCCAAACAGCGGCCAACCCGGTACTGACCACTTTACGGTATTTCAAGTCGGAGTATGAAGCCCATATCAACGACAAGTGCTGTCCAGCAGGAGTCTGTAAGGAGCTTATTTCTTTTAGAATTGATGAAGAAAAATGCAAAGGATGTACACTTTGCGCCAGGGCTTGTCCGGTAAGTGCCATCTCCGGTGTGAAAAAAGAAGTTCATGTCATTGATCAGGCACTCTGCGTGCAGTGCGGTGTTTGTTTGGATAAATGTCCGAAGAAATTCAGTGCTGTCGATTGTGTATCACCTAAGATACGTGTAACACCCAAAGAAACGATGGAGGTGTCTTAAATGAAAAAAGTCACCATCACAATAGATGGACTGCAGATTAGCGCAACCGAGGGCATGACAGTGCTGCAGGCTGCCCAGGCCAATGGTTTGTACATCCCTAATCTCTGCAACCATCCCGACCTGGATCCCGCAGGTCTTTGCAGGGTTTGTGTCGTTAAAATGGACGATTGGAAAATTGCTATATCATGTAAACTGCCGGTCAAAGACGGTATGATTATCAGCACCGAGGACCCGGAGGTTCAACAAATCCGGAAAAGTTCTGTAGAATTGCTCGTCGCCAATCATCCTATGACCTGTTTGACCTGTGAAGCCGATTCCAATTGCGAGCTGCAGCGTGTGGCTCACTACGTCGGCGTCACACCGGATAGTCTCAAACGATATAGACGGTCAGTGCGCTCCATACCCATGGACACATCCAACCCATTTTTTGATATCGATCACAGCAAATGCATCATGTGCGGCATCTGCGTCCGCACCTGTGATGAGCTGCAGAATATCAACGCCATTGATTATGCTCAGCGTGGCGTGACAAGTCTCATTTCGACCCTTGGCAACAAACCAATTGCCGACTCTCGCTGCGAATCCTGCGGCGAGTGTGTTGTCAGGTGCCCGGTTGCAGCACTGTCACCAAAGAACAGCCAGGAGCCAACCAGAGAAGTCAAGAGTATCTGCACCTATTGTGGTGTCGGCTGCGGCGTGCTTCTTGGCGTGCGCGGAGACAATATTGTCGGTGTCCAAGGTGACCGAGATAATCCCGTCAACAAGGGCAGCCTTTGCGTCAAAGGACGTTACGGATATAAATTCATTAACCATCCGGAACGTTTGAAAACGCCGTTAATTAAAAAGAATGGTGAATTAGTCGAGGCAACCTGGGAAGAGGCCCTGGATCTGATTGGGGAAAAATTCTCCCAGCATAAGGGAGACAAGTTTGCCACCCTTGCTTCAGCTCGTATTACCAATGAAGACAATTATCTCATACAAAAGTTTACCCGTGCAGTGATGGAGACCAACAACATTGATCACTGCGCCCGGCTCTGACACTCTCCCACCGTGGCCGGTCTGGCCACAGCTTTGGGAAGCGGCGCGATGACCAACTCCATCAATGAAATCAGTGGAGCTTCAACCATCCTCGCAATAGGCACTAACACGACACAGGCACATCCGGTGCTCGCCCTGCAGGTTAAAAAAGCTGCTCGCAATGGGGCCAACCTGATCGTTGCAAACCCAAAAGAAATTGATCTCTGCCGTCATGCTACTATCCACTTGCAGCAAAGACCGGGCACCGATGTTGCTCTTCTGATGGGTATGATCCGGGTGATCGTCGATGAAGGCCTGGCGGATTTGGATTTCGTCAAAGAACATTGTGAAAATTATGATGATTTTCTATCTTCTCTGGCGGAGTTTGATCTGGAAAGTGTCGAAAAGATTACCACCGTTCCCAAAGAGCAGATAGCTGAAACAGCCAGAATGTATGCTTCAAACGGCCCGGCAAGCATTCTCTACTGCATGGGAATCACTCAACATAGCCATGGGACAGATAACGTCTGGGCTATCAGCAACCTGGCCCTGGTGACAGGCAATATCGGTAAAACCTCAGCAGGTGTCAATCCGCTCAGGGGACAGAATAATGTCCAGGGTTCATGCGATATGGGCGCCCTGCCGGACGTCTATCCCGGCTACCAGAAGGTAGACAATCCTGAGGCACAGCAGAAGTTTGAATCTGCCTGGGGAACTAAATTGTCTCCAACACCAGGCCTTACCCATTCCGAGATCTTTGATGGGATTTTTAGTGACACCATTAAATCGCTCTACCTGATTGGAGAAAATCCGTTTCTCAGTGAGGCAAATGCCAATCACGCCATAGCAGCTATGGAAAAAATCGACTTCCTGGTTGTACAGGATATCTTCCTTACTGAAACGGCACAAATGGCTGATGTTGTGCTGCCTGCTTCGACGTTTGCCGAGAAGAACGGTACTTTCTCCAATACAGAGCGCCGAATACAAAGAATACGGCAGGCCATTGCGCCCGTGGGTGATTCTAAGCCCGATTGGGAGATTGTTTGTGCTATAGCCAATAAAATGGGAGCCAAGGGCTTCGATTATAGCGGTCCCGAAGCCATCATGAAGGAAATTTCTTCAGTTACTCCGAGCTACGGAGGCATTACCTATGATCGACTGGAAGCAGGCGGCATTCAATGGCCTTGCCCAACCGTCGATCACCCGGGAACGCCGATTCTCCATAAAGCGGGCTTCAATACTGCCAGCGGAAAGGCAAAATTCATTCCGCTCTCCTTCAGGGATTCAGCTGAACTCCCTGATGACGAATACCCCCTTCTGCTGACCACCGACAGAAGTCTGTTTCATTACCATACAGGCAGCATGACCAGAAGAGTAGATGGCCTTGATCAACTCGACAATGAGGAGTATCTCAAGATTAATCCTAAAGACGCGGCTCAGCTTGGACTTGATGACAGAGAAATAGTTCAGGTGACTTCGCGTCGCGGTCAAACGCAGGTAAAAACAAAATTTACCAAAATCTGCCCACCGGGGTTGGTTTCACTGACCTTTCACTTTGCTGAAAGCCCCACAAACGTTTTAACAAGTGCCGCTCTTGATCCAGTGGCAAAAATACCGGAAACCAAGGTCTGTGCCGTACGCGTAGAAAAAGTATAGTTCGACGTTTCCAAAACAGTTAGCAGCCAAATAAAAGAAGGGCCCTGTCACTGAGTGACCGGGCCCTTCTCTTTTAGCATACTGCGGTTACTGTGGGATTCTTCCCCTACTAGCCAGGATATTAATATGATTTCAAATAATCTGTTCTGTTTTTCATAAAATATTCAGGCTAGTGGACCTCGGGCCGTGGGTAAAGCCCCGATCGTTCTACCATCTCCGGAACCTTTTCTTCCCATTCAATGGCCATAATATGAAAACCGGCCACACCCTTGACTTCCTTC
>JABDPQ010000390.1 GCA_013042695.1 Desulfobacterales bacterium
ATTTGTGCAGGCAATCAACATTTCTTTTACACTATCAAGCATTGTCATGCTCTTCGGCATGAACCACCTGGGCTATCTGACTGCAAATACGTTTTGGATCGCGGTAATCAGTCTTGTGCCGGTACTGGTAACTGTTCATGGTGCTGGAATATTACGGAATCGCCTTTCTGGAGCATTGTACCGAAATCTCATATTAATTTTTCTGCTGATTATGGGAGCCATACTCTCAGTAAGGTCTTTTCTCTAGGTGCTGAAGCAGCGCATGTTTGCCATGTGTTTATATCGAGATCAATTGGATCCCTTCAGCTTCGAGAAATTTTTTGGTCTTGCTGCATACTGGTGCGCTGGTTTTCAAGGCAACGACCATTGCTGGTCGAACATGTTTGATTTTCTTAACCTTCTCAAGAACCTTCTTGCCGTCTGCCATGATAATTCGGCTCTTTCGATCAATCAGTAAAGCAACGGTATGAGGGTCAATCTGTTCGATGATTGTTCTGGCAGGTAAGCCATATTCTTGAGGGTCCCGTCGTCTCTTCATTGCACCTTCATCAGCATTTTTTCCAGTACAGTAGTGGTAAACTAATTCTGCTTAAAAAAAACATCCTTTGAGGCACCGCAGATCGGACAGCTCCAATTCTCCGGCAGCTCTTCAAATGAAGTTCCGGCAGAGATTCCCTCGTCAGGATCTCCGGAGACAGGGTCATAAACATAGCCACAAAGAGGACATACATATTTTTCCATGAGTTTTCCTTATTCTCAGCATTAATCGATGCTCAGTTAGCAACTGCATCATATTTTTTATAGCCAATCCTGTTTTGAATAATCAAGATATACTCCACCTTTGAGCCATATAACATAGTTAATTCGAAGTTGTGCGGCTCGTAGTTTTTTACCTGAAGCAAATTTAGCCTGTTCAGAGGGCTGAGACCAGACGATTGCATCTAAGAACACATACCTTCGATGCTATAGTATGGTATATACAAGTGTCATCGCTGACAGATCAGCCTATAAAATAGTTGGATAAGAGGAACCAAGACAGACACAGCTTAGGCTTATATGGAGTAACTCCTATTTGATACAACTCTGTGGCGCATGAGGCGAAACCTGAACGGTAACTCTGGTTGACATATTGATACGCAGTTTTAAGCTGATAGAGCCACTTGCAAAACACCCTTTTCGTTCAACCTCTACGTTATGCTTAAAATTCTATCCTCGGAATAGCAATTATATACCTGCGGTAAAATTTTTCGCATGGTTTGACTTTGAACGAAAATCATCATTTTGCAAAAGGCTCGATAGAATGAGTAAAAATATGTAAAGAGTTTTGGAGTATTTCTGTTCACTCGTTTTAAATCAAACCTTAATCAGGAGAAATCACATGAAAATAGCTGTGTTTGGTACAGGTGCTGTTGGTGGGTATATCGGCGGACGGCTTGCCCAGGCGGGAAATGACGTTACCTTTGTTGCCAGAAAAAAGCATCTTGAAGCCATAAAGGCGGATGGACTGCAGGTAAAAAGCATCAGCGGAGATTTTCTGATTAATCCAGCTCGTGCCACTAATCGACCTGAAGAAATTGGCGAAGTCGATATGGTATTATGCTGCGTAAAATCGTGGCAAGTCTCTGAGGTCGCTCGTCAGATGCAGGCATTGATTGGCACAAAAACCGTTATTATACCCATTCAAAATGGTGTCGAAGCGCATACCACTTTAGCCCGTACTATTGACGCCAACCATATTCTTCCAGGGCTTTGTAAAATGATTTGTTTGGTAGAGGCGCCTGGTTGCATTCGCCATGTCGGAATTGACCCGTACCTGTCGTTTGGAGAGATTAGTGCTCCGGTGAGCACCAGAGCTGAGGATGTAGCGGAGATCTTTGCTGGTGTACAGGGTCTTTTAGTCAATGTTTCCCAGAACATTCTTCAAGAGCTCTGGCTGAAATTCATATTCATTGCCCCATGGAGTGGTGTTGGCGCCCTGACCAGAGCTCCAGTTGGCGTCTTACGCAGTGTAGATGAAACGCGTCAATTATTGTTGCAGGCAATTCAGGAGGTTTATCAGGTAGGACGGGCATCTGGCGTCGACCTTGCTGAAAGCGCTGTTCAGGCAACCATCGATTTTATCGACCAGGCGCCGCCTCAGGGAACGGCATCCATGCAGCGGGATATCATGGAAGGCCGCCCCTCTGAGATACATGAGCAATGCGGGTCCGTTGTCAGATATGGTGAGAACAGTGGCGTTAAAACACCGGTAAACAGATTCATATATCATAGTCTGCTGCCACTTGAAAAACGTGCCAGAGAAGAGCTTACCTTCTGAATCTGGAGGCATAAATTCAGGGTGAAGATTGCTAAAAGCATTAATCTATTCATGTCTCTAAATCCCATATATCGGGTAATCGGAAGGTTACCTGGACCTGATGAGAATAGTCTGAGTAAAAGAAATTCTGATGACGCAGACCATTTTGCTTGACTTCCACTTAGGCTTGTTCTAATGGTCCTCCATTATCCGCTAACCCTTCTTATGTGATCCATAAGCAGGATTACCTGCAGAGTGCAATTGACAGACTGACAGGAAAATATAAGAGAAAAGTTTTATTTCGTATTGAAGGAACAATTGCATAGTGAGCGTTTTCAGGCTGGCAAAGAGAAATTGGCCTGGTAGTTTGGTATGATTGATCGGTACTTGGAGTTAAATTGCCAAAGATATCGATCATAAGATCGTTTACCCATACGCATGAATATGGAGGAACAACCGTGAAACGTGATTTTCTGCACATCACTGATTTTACTGCTGATGAGATCCATGAGACCTTTGCCTTGGCGCGTGAAGTCAAGGCACGTTTAAAAAATCGTGAAGATTACAAGCCCTTCAAAGATCATACTATGGCGATGATTTTTGCCAAGCCTTCGGCTCGTACGCGTATTTCATTTGAAACGGGTTTCTTTCGTCTCGGCGGTCATGCCATCTACCTGGGGCCGTCTGATATTTCCATTGGCAAGCGCGAGGCAGTCAAGGATATTGCCCGCGTCGTATCGCGTTATAACGATGTGATCATGGCACGGCTCTTTTCCCACGAACATGGATTGGAATTGGCACAATACGCATCTGTGCCAGTGGTAAATGGTCTGACTGATTACAACCATCCCTGTCAAATCATGGCCGACATGTTTACCATTTTAGAGCATCGTGGCCACCTCAATGATTTGAAGGTGGTTTACGTAGGAGACGGCAACAACATCGTTAACTCCTGGTTGCGCCTGGCCCAGCGACTCCCTTTTCACTTTGTCTGTGCCTGCCCTGAAAATTACCAGCCTGATGCTCGAACATTCGTCGAGGCTCAGCAGGCTGGTTTGTCGATGGTCGAGGTCAGTCATGCCCCCCTGGCAGCCGTCAAAGATGCAGACATTGTCTATACAGATGTATGGGCTTCCATGGGACAGAAAGAGGAAGCCGAGAAACGAAAGATCGAGTTTCAGGGGTTTCAGGTCAATGACGAACTGATGGCAGCCACCGGCAAAGAAAGCCTCTTCATGCATTGTCTCCCTGTGGAGCGCGATGTCGAGACCACTGATTCAGTGGTTGAATCACCGGCATCGATTGTCTTTGATGAGGCTGAAAACCGGATGCATGCACAGAATGCTATCCTCTTAAAGCTTTGTGGCAAGGCATGACATCGAAAACGCCATCTTCAGCAGGTGATGCATAAAGCCCAATCATCACATTGTCACTTTCGGGTGCATGTAAGGTTTTTAACATATTGATATAATATTAATTATTTGCTTTCATTACATATTACTGCCGAGAAGAGATTAATCCTTTTACCTGAATCAGTGAGCGTCCAAGAACACTACAGATGCAAGACGGCAACAATGTTGGTAAAACTTGGGTCTATCAACGAGTTGTCAACACAGCAGATGTAGTGTTATCGGACGCCCCGAAGGGCGGCGTGGTGAAGTCGGCCACCCAATGAATAAGATATTTTTTATGACAACAACAAATAGTTACTTGTAATTCGAGACAAAGCCGTCACGGATTCAGGTTTTAGTTAGAAACCGGTTACGGTATGTGGTCTTTTTAGGTGAGAAGATGTTGCCAGAGCCAAACGAATTAACTCAATGAGGAGAACAACCATGTCGGCCTTTACCTTAGATCATGTGATCGAATCTCAGCAGTTCGATCGGGACTTGCTGGAGTTGGTCTTTCAGACTGCTGACCAAATGAAGACGGACCTTTACGGAGAGCGCCGACTAGCCAAGTTTTTAGACGGTAAAATCATGGCTTCCCTGTTTTATGAACCTTCGACACGTACGCGGTTTTCATTTGAAAGTGCTATGCGGCGTCTGGGTGGATCGGTAATTACTACCGAAAATGCTCGTGAATTCTCCAGCGCAGCAAAGGGCGAAAGTCTTTCGGACTCAACCAGAATCATGAACGGCTATGCAGATGTCATCGTCATGCGTCACAACGAGGCCGGCAGCGCGGCACGAGCCGCTGAGATTTCTACCATTCCGATAATCAATGCCGGTGACGGCGCCGGTCAGCACCCCACTCAGGCACTGCTTGACATGTATACCATTGTCGACGCATTTCCAGGGGTCAACGATTTAAAAATCGCCATGGTAGGGGATTTGCGTTATGGCCGTACGGTACGTTCGCTTTCTTATCTGCTGACGAAATATGAGAAAGTGGAGATCATTTTTGTATCGCCACCTGTTTGCAAGATGGAGGGTGACATCAAAGCGTATCTGGATAAGTATAGCATCTCTTGGCGGGAGGAAACTGACCTGGAAAAAGTTGCTCCCGAGGTCGATTGCATCTATATGACCCGTATCCAGAAGGAGCGCTTTCACTCAGTTGAGGACTACCAGGCTGCGGCAAGCAAATATATTCTTTCCCCGGAGCTTGTTTTCGCCATGAAGCCAAGCGCAATTATTATGCATCCGCTGCCTCGTGTTGATGAAATTCCCGGAGAAATTGATGGCGATCCTCGAGCCCGCTACTTCGAGCAAGCCCAGAACGGTCTGTACATCCGCATGGCACTTCTATACCTGCTGTTCAACAAGGAGTGATCACTACCTGTTGTTCAATAAGGACTAACTACTTCATCAGCGTGGAACGGTGATCTTCATCAAACGAACTGCAAACCCTCATCTCACCACCATATTAGAAGATTTAAAATCAAGCATCGATGAGCAGCAGTCACTTATTTTGTGGGATACGCCAGCGCCAAATACTCGCTTGACAAAACCACCGCGCCATGGCGGCTTTGAGAAGCGGTGATTTGACGGAGGAAGAGTTGATGATCCGGGCAAATTAGCAGAGCAGTTTGAAGCGGCTCAAGGAAATTGAATCCAGAATTATATAACCAAAACAGAGCGTTTATGGAGTTTATTTGATGAGTATTGATTATCAGCTAGTCGTAAAAAAATCAGAGGAATATCGGGCCCAGATAGCAGCATTTTTAAGAGACATGGTAGCGATACCAAGTGAAAGCTGCCAGGAAGAAAAGGTAGTCCAGCGCATTAAACAGGAGATGGAGACAGTCGGCTTTGACCGGGTGGAGATTGATCCCATGGGCAATGTTCTGGGCTACATTGGAACCGGCAAGCATCTCATTGCCATGGATGCCCATATTGACACCGTAGGCGTTGGAAACATTGAAAATTGGAACCACGATCCTTACACCGGTTTCGAGGATGACGAAGTAATCTGCGGCCGGGGCACGAGCGACCAGGAAGGCGGTATGGCTGCCATGGTCTATGCTGGAAAGATAATCAAGGATTTAGGGCTTGGAGGTGACTATACCCTGCTGGTCACCGGAACTGTTCAGGAAGAAGACTGTGACGGGCTCTGCTGGCAGTACATCATCGAAGAAAGTAATATCCGTCCCGAGTTTGTTGTTTCAACGGAACCTACCTCTCTGGGTGTTTACAGAGGTCAGCGTGGACGTATGGAAATCCTTGTTTCTGTGGATGGTATCAGTGCGCACGGATCGGCACCTGAGCGAGGTGATAATGCTATTTTCAAAATGGCGCCAATTCTTCTGGAACTCCAGGATCTGCACCTGCGTCTCAAAGACGATTCTTTTCTCGGTAAGGGGTCATTAACCGTGTCGGAAGTTTTTTATACATCACCTTCCCGATGTGCCGTTGCCGATGGCTGCTCAATTTCGGTGGACAGAAGACTTACCCGGGGCGAGACTTGGGAAAGTGCCTTAGAAGAGATTCGCCAGCTTCCTTCTGTCAAGAAGGCTGGTGCAGCGGTATCGATGTATAGCTACGACCGCCCGTCTTACACCGGTCTGGTTTACCCCACAGAATGTTATTTTCCCAGTTGGGTTCTGGACGAGGACCATGCAGCTTGCAGGACGCTGGTGGAATCATTCAGCGCTCTTTTTAATCAGAAACCGGTAGTTGACAAATGGACTTTCTCCACCAATGGTGTCTCTATCATGGGACGATACGATATTCCATGCATTGGTTTTGGACCTGGTCATGAAGATCAGGCCCATGCGCCAAATGAAATGACCTGGAAAGATGAACTGGTCAAAGCCTGCGCCATGTATGCTGTAATCCCTTCGGTATATGTTGATAAATACGTAAAATAGATTCACCTGATGACATTAAAACCAGGAGAAATGCTCAATGGATTTCAATTATCGTTGCAGCATATGCAGTACGACATATGAAATTACCCCAGATCTCACGGTCTGCCCTGATTGTTCGCGCAGTCAACAGACAGACCAACCCCTGACAGGTATTCTCGAGGTGGAACTACGGGGTACCATAGATCGCTCCTACAGCATTTCTGACCTGCTTCCGATAGAACCTGCCTATTTCCCAGCTATACCGGTGGGCAATACTCCTTTATGGGAACCCGAGAACCTGCGCAATTCTTCGGGGTTCAGGCGATTGTATATCAAAGATGATGGCTCAAACCCTACCGCCTCTTTTAAGGACCGGGCATCATATCTGGTTTCTGCTGCTGCCAGAAAATTCAATATTGAGGATATTACCCTGGCCTCAACCGGCAACGCCGGCTCATCAATGGCGGGTGTCGGTGCTGCGGCAGGTCAGCGTGTTACCTTGTTTCTGCCAAAAACAGCCCCAGCTGCAAAACTGGTCCAGGCCCTACAGTATGGTGCCAGGGTATTTCGGGTCAATGGAAATTATGATATGGCCTATGATCTTTCTCTTGCCTTCTCGAAGCGAAAAGGGGGCCTGAACCGCAATACCGCCTATAATCCACTGACAATAGAAGGGAAGAAAACTGTTTCTCTGGAAATATGCCAACAACTGAACCAGGCACCCGATCTTCTCTTTGTCTCCGTTGGTGACGGTTGTATCCTCTCAGGTGTTTACAAAGGGTTCAGGGATCTTGTCCAGCTTGGCGTAATTCCGTCTGTCCCGCACATTATTGGGGTACAGGCAGAGACCTCTGATGCTCTCCACCGGGCCTATATCAGCGGCAGCTTCGAGAAACTCCCAACATCTACCGTAGCGGATTCCATCTGTGTCGATGTTCCTCGCAACGGAATACATGCCCTTGCCATGCTGAGAAAGTTCAATGGCGAGATGATGACGGTTTCAGACGCGCAGATCATTCAGGCCCAGTCATATCTATCCAGCTCCACAGGTTTATTTACCGAGCCAGCCAGCGCTGCAGCTTTTGCCGGGTTTCAAAAAGCTGCGCCCAGGCTCGATCCGGATGCTCTCGTCGTCGTGCTTACCACCGGTAATGGCCTTAAAGACAGCACATCCGCAACGCTTGGCATTCAGGTTCCTAAGACACTGATAGACACAGTCGACGACATACTTTAACCAAGGATTAGCCCGTGATTGATTTAACCATTCATGCTGAAACACTCGAAAGCAATATCGACTATTGTCGGGAAAAAGGAATCACCCTGCCCACATTTTCCATGATGAAAAATCCGCAGACGGTCCCACAACAAATACAAGACCAGCTCGCCTCAATCGGCCTCTGGGATCTTCATTGTGCAAACCTGTACAGAATTACCTGGAATAATGAACCAAAAGACTCAGGCGGTCTTTTCGGTGGGGTAAATCACCTCGTTCTGCCGCCAGAACTCACGGGCTGCAGAGCAACGATAATTATGCTCGTCGGTCGCTGGTTTCCCACCGGTGCACATAAAGTTGGCGCCACCTTTGGCTGCTTGGCACCGGCTCTGGTTACCGGCCAGTTCAACCCTCGTAAGACGAAAGCCGTCTGGCCGTCTACTGGCAACTATTGCCGGGGAGGGGCCTATATTTCAGCGTTGCTGGCATGCAATGCTATCGCCATCCTGCCTGAAGAAATGTCACAGGAGCGGTTTGAATGGCTGAAAAGTATCGCCGGAGAGATTATAGCCACCCCTGGATGCGAATCAAACGTCAAGGAAATATTTGATAAATGTTGGGAACTGCGAAATACCGGCGAAGATCTGAGAATATTCAACCAGTTTGACGAGATGGGCAACCCATTGTGGCATTACAACGTAACCGGGCATGCCATTGAAGACCTTTTGCAGCAGTATCTGCGAGATGGCAGACAAGTCGCCGGTTATGTTTCCTCTTCAGGCTCTGGTGGGACGCTTGGGGCAGGGTATTATTTGAAACAAAAATATCCTCGGTCAAAGGTTGTTGTCGCGGAAGCACTGCAGTGCCCGACGCTGCTCAATAACGGTTTTGGTGCTCACCGCATCGAAGGTATTGGCGACAAACATGTCCCGTGGGTGCATAACTGCAAAGAAACCGATTTTGTTGTGGCTGTTGACGATGAAGTTCCGATGCGGGCTCTGCGCCTGTTTAACGAGCCCATCGGCAGACAGGC
>JABDPQ010000636.1 GCA_013042695.1 Desulfobacterales bacterium
ACTTCCATACGATATTGCCGTCCCAGTCCACCTGCACCAGATCGGTCTGATCCTGCATACCGTATTTGTTGTTTCGTTCGGCCAGATGTCCCATTACATAGCCACCGGGTAGCAATTTGTTAGGAAAGCCGTGCAAATTTTTCCACAACTGGACCTCAGCTCCGCTCATATCGATCAATAACGCTCCAACCTCTTTGGCCTGGAAAATGGTGTAGCCGCTAAAACATTTCTCGGGTTTAAAGATTGTCGTTCCAGTGGGATATACGCTTGGATAGCTCATTTTAATTGATCTCCGTTTGGTTATGTTTCATGGTCGATGTCAGTTGTAAGTAGATTAGCTCTATACCTTTTGACTTATCGAGTCACCGATGAGCTGCTGACGCATGCGCTCGGCAGCATCCTGCAGCCCTTTCACAAAAAATTTTCGTTGCTCCCAGACCATCTGATTTGATGGCCCCGCGGTGACAATTGCCGCGACAGGGGTGCTGTCTTGATCAAGAACCGGCACTCCAAATGCGCTTATACCAGGGTTATTGCCTTCGTTATCAAAAGCAAAGCCACCTCTGCGGATGGCGTTTAACTCTTTGCCGAGTTCTTCTGGATCGATGACAGTCTTAGGCGTTAACGACTGCAGTTCTGAACAGAGAATATCGCTAATAAATTCTTTAGATGAGAATGCCAGAATACATTTGCCGCCCGCAGAAGCGTGGTAACAATGCCGGTCACCAACCCTTGCAGAAATTTTAATGGGACCAAGTCCTTCTGTTACGTAGATGACCATTACACGATCAACCACAGGAATTTCCAGAACGACGGTCTGCTGTAAATCAAGTCGAAGCTGATCGAGGTGAGGTTTAGCGATCTGAGTGAGAACAGATTCAAAGGAACCGTTATAGGCTACTGCAAGGCTGTATATCTGGGGGCCCAGGGAATATTTCTTGTTTTCCGGGTTCTGACTTACAAAACCTTGTTTCCTCAGAACATTCAACATTCTACTGACGGTTGATCTGTTCATCGAAAACGATCTCGCAATCTCGACCGTCCCCATTTCTCTATTGTCAGGAATAAACACGGACAGCAGGTGTAGTCCCTTTTCCAATGAACTATGGGTATGTTGTCCCTCGCCCTTATGTTGCATATTATGCACCTGTGGTTCGTATTATGCACCTTATGTTTTGTGAATACCGTATTGCACCATCCCTGTCAAGGATTATTTATGGAGCCAGACAATTGCGGATCTGACCTGTTAATTGCCTAATGTATTGTTGTTTTTAAGGGGAAGAGAAGGGGGAATTGTGGCGCATAGTCGATGCATCCACTTGACATATTTATAGAAACTGCAATAGCGATGTTCAGCGGGATCGCTCCCCTGAGATGAAGAGTAGCACGCTGATTCACTAGATTCCGGATGAAACTAATTACCCCGGACACCGTATAATATTTGGGTGTTGGCTAAAGACAGCGTTCTACTTAACCGTCAGAACAGGGCAGTGGGCATCCAGGATAACCACCTGTGCGGTGGATCCGAAAATAAACTTCCCGACTTTAGAGCGCCTTTTAATTCCTATAATCAGTTCATCCACATTCTGTTCTTGAGCAAACATTACCAGGTCTTCTCCCGGTTCAAATCCCCTTATCAAAAGATGTGTCTCACTTTTAACACCGGCATCATCACAATATTTTTTTGCCTTCACGAGGTTTTGTTCAGCCTCAGTGATTGCCTCCAAATCAGGCTCATCACCACTCACCATTGAAGTGACGAGCAGCACCTCTGCTATAAACGCTTTGGCATGCTGCACTGCTGTCTTCAGGGATGCTTCACTGGCATTGTTCTCCTCGTACCCGACCATAATCTTCATGACTTAAACCTTTTATTTTGGGGTTGACCTGGTCTTGATTTCAATAGCGCATTCCTACACTATGGACGATAAACCATGAAGAGAATAGTTCGAAATATTGACAGGCGTAACGGATAAAAGAGATCTTGCCTCACTGGTATAACAGAAGGTAACAAAACGTCTAAGCCGGTACGAGAATAAAATCGAAATCTACCGTGTAAAAGGGCAGCGTAACCTCTTTACCAACTTCCAGACCATCGGGAAGATTTGCAAGATCCGTCTGCTCAACGTACTGCATTATCAATTGTTCCCGCACACCAAAAACGGCGTCCTGGTCGATGTAGGGGTCGTCACTGGGGAATACTTCGGTTACCAATGTTCTAAAACCCGGAGCAGTTACTATGAAATGCAGGTGGGATGGGCGCCACGGCTGCCTGCCGGTTGCATGCAGCAACTCACCCACGGGGCCATCGTCAGGAACCGTGTATGGTGCAGGGCGAATGGTAGTGAACCTGTAGAGACCATCTTCGCCAACCATCATATGCCCACGCAGGTTAAAATCGGATTGATTCTCATCTATATTCGAATAGAGGCCATTGTCTGCGGTTTGCCAAATTTCAATTTCAGCACCTTTGACGGGTTTTCCATCAGGGGTTTGTACAGATCCCTGAACAATCACCGTGGCCCCTTCATTGTCTTTCTTCAGATCACCGCCAACAGCGAGGTCTGGTGCCCCACGAATATGAAAGGGTCCAAGGACGCTGGAAGGTGTGCCACTGTCGGGCGAGTTGACCATATCGACAAGTGATGAAAGTCCCAACACATCAGACAAAAGAACATACTCATTACGTTCCAAGTCGGTTATCTCACCAGTCTTTTGGAGCAATTCCAGTCCCTTGCGCCATTCATCATGGGTCAGATTGGTTTCTCTTGTGAAATCGTGCAAATGTTGAACCAGTTTCTCGAGAATAAATCTCAGCCGGGGAGTGGTTTCAGGTCCACTATAGTCCAAAAATGCCTGAGTGATTGTTTCTTTCGTTACATTACGCATGTCAACCTCCACTTATATGAATTGTCTTTCCAAAATACCGATAAGACGATTCAACCGAGGAGAACCATGAATATTCGTGCGGTTTTCTGTCAATCTTTAAAAAACGGGAACGGATCAGTCAGTTCCCAATCACTCTGATCCGTCTGGTTCTTTTAATACACCAGCTCTACCTGACCTGGCCGACTATGGTTTTTTGCAGTGAGGTATCTTTATTGAATCTACTCTACCCTTGTGCCGTTTTGTTATGAATGCCTGAACTTCGCCTATAGCTGATTCAAATCACTGCCAAGCTCTTCAAGCAACGTTTCGGTACTCGATGGTTGAGCAGGGACAATAGGCGGCCGCACATTCCGCCATCTCGAGTCTCCTCTTTTTACGGCAAGCATTCCTTTCATCGCAGGGATTGGTCCGTAGTTCTCAACGGTCTTACGAAAACCAATCATTCCACTATTAATTTTATCGAGATCATCTTTTTCTACACCGACGCCGACATCATATACATGCCTGATCGCAGCAGGGTTCACATTACACGTTGCTGAAATACATCCCTTGCCCCCATGCTCCAATCCTTCTTTCAGAAAATGCTCTGAACCTGGAAATACCGCAACACTTGGGGCCGCAGCTATTACCGCTTTGGTATTCTCAAAATCGCCGGAACTATCCTTGTAGGCTATGAAAATATCCGGATAGTCATTTGCAAGGCGCCCTGCCAGTGCAGGTGTGAAACCTATGCCTGCCATAGGCGGAATATGATACATGCAGATCTTCAAATCTGGCGATTTAACAACGTCAACCAAGCGAGTGAAGTAAGCGTACAAACCGTCGTCGCTTGCATTTTTATAGAAAAACGGCGGCAGGGTCATCACCGCCTGGCAGCCCCGTTCTATGGCATGGCTGCATAGTTTTACCGTATCTTCGAGGTTGCAGAGACCGGTTCCCGGCATCAAGACCGCAGGATCGATTCCGCCATCAATAAGAACATCGACCGCAGCCAGCCGCTCCTCGACCGTCATGCTCAGCGCTTCACCGGTAGTGCCGAAAGGAGAGAGAAAGTGAATCCCTTGGTCCAAAAGCCACTTGGCATGGCTTATATAGAGTTCGGGAGCAAAACTCAGGTCATCGTTAAACGGGGTTAAAATCGGAGTCATTACTCCGGTCAATTTTTGATTCTTCATGTGTTCCAGGCTCTTTTAGATGTGATGGTAGCTCCAACAATAAGACAGTGGGCCAGGTTAAGAGTTTCAGCTAGTTTTTTTGCTGACAATTTCTTTAAACTCCTCATCTGTCAGCAAAGACTTCTTCTCAGCTCCTCTGGCTTTAACCTCCGCCAGAATTTCTGCAACCTGTTCGTCGCTGACGTTTTCAATACCAAATTTCTCAAGCTGATAGGTGATGGATGCCTTACCACTTTTCTTGCCTAACACCACCTCACCATGACGACCGAAAAATTGCGGTGCCGTACCAAACATGGACAGCGGCTTTTTCATCACCATATCAACACCAATTCCTGATTCCCTGGTGTAATTTCCTCTCCCGATAATCGGTTTATTGGTGGCTGGTGTTACCCCTGATAATTCTTCTGCCAGAGAACAGAGTGATAAAATTTCTTCAAATTTATAATCGGTCTCGTAGCCCAGCAGTATTTCAAGCCCCACCATCAGTTCTTCAAGCGCGGCATTACCGGTTCTTTCTCCCAGCCCGCTGATACATGAATGAACCACCTCGGCTCCTGCAGTTACTGCAGCGAGTTCAGTCGCCACGCCCATACCGAAATCGTTGTGAGTGTGTATTTCCACCGGCAAGCCGGTGAGTCCTTTGACCTTTCTGACCATGTACTTGATGGCCTCAGGCAAGGCAC
>JABDPQ010000638.1 GCA_013042695.1 Desulfobacterales bacterium
GCTTCAATGTTGGCCTCAGAGGAAGCTATCAAGAAGGGCTACACGCAGGTACTTTGGCTTGATGCTTGCGAGCGTAAATTTGTAGAAGAAGTGGGGACCAGCAATATATTTTTTGCGATTAACGATAAGCTTGTTACACCGCCGCTTAGTGGGTCGATTCTCGGAGGAATAACAAGGGATTCTGTTATCAAGCTAGCAAGGAGTTGGGACATCGAGGTTGAAGAGAGGCCTGTGAGCATAGATGAGGTAATTGCAGCCTCCGAGGACGGTAGTCTGAAGGAGGCTTTTGCCACCGGTACAGCTGCTGTTATTTCTCCTATTGGAGAGCTTTTCTACAATGATTCCAGATGTATCATTAATAATGGTATTGCGGGTAGTTTAGCAATTCGGTTGTTCGAAGATTTGCAGGATATACAACATGGCAGAAAACAAGATCCATTTGCATGGACCGTGCGAGTAGGATAACCTGGTAAAGCGCACTGTCAATGTACGATTAGAACGGAAATATAGTTGCTTAGAAAATATCCAGCTATAGTCAAAAAAAATAGTAATCACCCCTTGATTTTTATTTATCCACCCCTATATTTTGGCAAGTTTTGATAGGGCATCCAATTTCTGGGTGCGTTTGAGTCGGTTAATGATGTAGTTGATTGCACCATTGACCATCAAAGTTCACACATTGTAATAATGAAGTTTTAGGAGGAAACAATGAAAATTCGTCCGTTGAATGACCGTCTTCTTGTAAAGAGGCTCGAAGAAGAAGAAAAGACTGCTGGTGGCATTATTATCCCTGATAGTGCAAAAGAAAAACCAGCGGAAGGCAAGGTAGTGGCAGTGGGTCCCGGTAAGTTGAGTGATGCTGGTGAGCGCGTTGCTCTGCAGGTAAAAGAAGGAGATATCGTCCTGTTCTCCAAGTATGGGGGCACCGATGTAAAGCTTGATAGTGACGATTACCTGATTATGCGTGAAGACGACATCCTTGGGATTATTGAAAAATAACGGTAATTCAGACACTATTGTTTCAACCCCTACAAATTATTTAGAAAAGATAAAGGAGAGTAGCAATGGCTGGAAAAGATATTAAATACAGCGTGAAAGGCCGCGAGGCGATTCTTACCGGTATAAACGTACTGGCAGATGCGGTTAAAGTGACCCTTGGTCCCAAAGGACGTAATGTCCTCATTGAAAAATCTTTTGGTGCCCCGACGATTACCAAAGATGGTGTAACCGTCGCCAAGGAAATTGAATTGGAAGACAAATTCGAAAATATGGGCGCCCAGATGGTCAAGGAAGTTGCCTCAAAAACTTCAGATGTGGCCGGTGACGGCACCACCACTGCAACAGTTCTTGCTCAGTCAATTTACACAGAAGGCGCCAAGCTTGTTGCGGCAGGTGCCAATCCAATGGAGCTCAAGCGTGGAATTGACAGGTCTGTCGAGGTTGTTGTTGATGCGCTTCGTGGGATTGCAACTCCGACCAAAGAACAAAAAGAGATCGCCCAGGTAGGTACTATTTCTGCCAACAGTGACGAGACCATCGGCAACATTATTGCTGAGGCAATGGACAAAGTTGGCAAAGAGGGTGTTATTACGGTGGAAGAAGCAAAATCCATGGAAACCACTCTTGATGTTGTCGAGGGTATGCAGTTTGATCGGGGCTACCTTTCTCCTTACTTTGTGACCGATCCGGATCGCATGGAAGTTGCAATGGATGAGCCTTATTTGCTGCTCGTTGAAAAGAAAGTTTCCAATATGAAAGATCTGCTCCCTGTTCTTGAGTCTGTTGCCAAAATGGGTAAAGGACTTTTCATTATAGCAGAAGACGTAGATGGCGAAGCACTGGCAACTCTGGTTGTCAACAAATTGCGAGGAACCCTCAATGTTGCCGCAGTAAAAGCTCCAGGTTTTGGTGATCGTCGAAAAGCGATGCTGCAGGACATCGCGGTTCTAACCGGTGGCCAGGTTGTTACTGAAGATCTTGGAATTAAACTTGAGAACGTAACCATCAACGATCTTGGCACAGCCAAGCGCATTGTCATCGACAAAGATAACACGACCATTATTGACGGTTCCGGAGACAAAGAGCAGATTGCTGCCCGGGTCAAGCAAATTCGAACCCAGATTGAAGACACCACCTCTGATTACGATCGTGAGAAACTCCAGGAACGCCTAGCTAAACTTATTGGCGGCGTTGCGGTCATCAATGTCGGCGCAGCTACTGAGATTGAAATGAAAGAGAAGAAAGCACGAGTTGAAGATGCACTGAATGCAACTCGCGCCGCTGTTGAAGAAGGAGTTGTCCCTGGTGGCGGCGTAGCGTACCTTCGTTGTCTTGGTGCTCTTCTCAAATTAGACCTTAAGGGCGAACAAGCACTCGGAAAAAATATCCTTGTTCGCTCCCTGGAGGAGCCGATCCGACAGATTGCCAACAATGCCGGCCGTGAAGGTTCTGTCATTGTTGAGCACGTCAAGACTCTTGAAGGTGCAAATGGTTTTAATGCTGCAACGGAAGAATATGGCAATCTGATTGAAGCGGGTGTCATTGATCCTGCCAAAGTTGCCCGCACTGCGCTGCAAAACGCAGCTTCAGTAGCCGGTATGTTGCTGACCACGGAATGTGTTATCGCTGATAAGCCCGAGGATAAGGATGCCGGTGGTATGGGTGGCATGCCTCCAGGCGGCGGTATGGGTGGCATGGGTGGCATGGGCGGCATGATGTAAATACGTCCAGATACCTTTCAGCTGCTTAAGCTGAACGCATCGTCAGGGGGGCCTTTTAGTAGAGGCCCCCTTTTGTATTTCTGCTTTTTATTGGCAAGCATGAGACTCATACAGGCCAGGTGTTTAAGGCTGTTTTCTGTTGACACCATTAGATGAATGAGGTATCAATTGTGTCCTTTATCGGTATGGCGATGTAGCTCAGATGGTTAGAGCATACGGCTCATATCCGTAGTGTCCGGGGTTCGATTCCCTGCATCGCCACCAGAAAATAGTCCGGAGAAGTCCGGTTAAGTCCAAAACCCCGAGCCTTTTAAAGTGTTTCGGGGTTTTTTGTTTCCTGTGCGGTCTAATAAAATCTATTGACATCCTATCATTTTTGACGGTATTTTTGGCGGTATGAGTCATGATTTCAAAATAGATACCGTCAGAATTCTTCTTTCTACTAAACATAATGGATACAAGCTGGTTGGTCACAATTGAACAGACTTTTTCTGTGGGAAATACCGCCATCAATTGAGTGGAGATACCGTCATGTCGCTGACAGATACCGCTATTCGTAATGCCAAGCAAGAAGTTCGACAATATAAAATTTCTGACGAAAAGGGTATGTACCTGTTAGTCAATAAAGCAGGAAAATATTTTCGGCTTGATTACCGCTTCGCAGGCAAGCGCAAAACTCTCGCTCTTGGTGTTTACCCGGATGTAAAACTGTCGGTAGCAAGGGAAAAACGTGACGACGCCAGAAAGTTAATTGCCAATGGTGTTGATCCTGCTCAGGCCAGGAAGGCTCGGAAAGCAATACAGATTGAGCAAGCTGAAAATAGCTTTGAAGCCATTGCACGTGAATGGCATGGGAAATATTCCTCTAGTTGGGCAACTAGTCATGCAAAAAAAATTATTCGCAGGTTGGAACTATATATTTTCCCCAGACTCGGTTCTCGCCCGATAGCTGAAATTACTCCACCGGAGCTTCTTGCAGTGCTTCGCAGAATCGAAAATCGGGGGATTCTTGAAACTGCCCACCGAGCACAACAGAACTGTGGACAGGTATTCCGTTATGGTATTGCTACGGGGAGGGTAGAGCGAGACCCTTCTTCAGATCTCCGTGGGGCTCTGACTCCAGTCAAGCATGGGCGTATGGCTACCATTACAGATCCTGATAAAATTGGAGAGTTGCTTCGTGCCATTGACGGATATGAAGGATCTCATGTAGCGAAATGTGCATTAAAGCTGGCTCCATTGGTGTTTGTTAGACCAGGTGAGTTGAGGCACGCTGAATGGGTGGAATTGGATCTGAATGGATCTGAATGGCGTATCCCGGCAGATAAAATGAAGATGAAAAACTTACATATTGTACCCCTGTCTTTACAGGTAGTACAAATTCTTAAAGAAATACAAGAGATTACAGGTCATGGGAAATACGTTTTTCCAAGTGTCAGAACAAATGCTCGTCCTATGAGCAACAACACGGTTAACGCTGCTTTGCGAAGGATGGGATATGCAAAGGACGAGATGACAGGGCATGGATTCCGTGCCATGGCTTCGACAATATTGCATGAACAGGGTTGGCCCTCTGATATCATAGAACGTCAACTTGCTCATGCTGAGCGTAATAGTATCAAAGCAGCCTATAACTATGCTCAATACCTTCCTGATCGTCGAAAGATGATGCAGGCCTGGGCAGACTTCCTGGACGATTTAAAGCTAAATAGATAACTAATCAATTAAGTAAGAGAATTATGAAGAATAAACCTTTACCAGAAATAGTCTACTTACCATATGTCGCTAAAAGATGGGGAATGGATTTAGGGGAGACGATACCTTTTTTTATTGGACATAACGTAATATCCGTGATGTTGGAAAATGTGCACAGAGAGATTATGTTTCATGACCATATTAATGAAATAATTACAAAAAAAGCTGAAGAAAGAGGTCTTGAGGCGAAATTACCTTCCAAGATAGAACAAAAAATATTCCTAGAGGCGCCAGTATCAGACGCCTACTTAGATACGATTACCAAGAAGGGCTGCTGGAAAGGCCCAGTTTTTATTCAAAGTTTTCAAGGAATGCCGGATGCTGATACACTTAAAACAGCGTATATATATTCTTCCTTAACGCAACCACAAGAGATCTGTATAACTGATAAAGATTTATTTTTAAGTTCAACAAATTTGTTGGAAATCGAAAAAGAAATCTGGGGTTTGCAAGAAGAATCTTCGAAAAAGGTTCTCAAGGATGAGCTTGAACCTCGAAGTGAAAGAACCTATCTCAATATAATAGGTGCGCTATTAGAAATTACTACTGGTATTTTTAAGGATGAAAATTTTTCAAGTGAAACACAGCTACGAACATTTATTGCTGAGAAATATGATGATATCCGAGGAGTGTCTCCAAGAACATTGGCAGATAAATTTGCATTGGCAAAAAAAGCTCTCAATGGTGAATTGGATTAGATGAGCTATTTAAATTCAATACCATAAATTGTAGAAATAGAGATTCGATCTGACATATTTCGATAATCAATTTTCACAAAATCTGACGGTCATCCTCACAACCTTCTACACGAATATTTACAGGAATAATATAAATTTGTGTTTTTTCTTAAATGGTTAACCT
>JABDPQ010000639.1 GCA_013042695.1 Desulfobacterales bacterium
AACCGCGCTCTAAGGCAGCACTGGCATAGGCATAGTGACTATCGTTTGGTGTCATGATAGCAACAACATCTGCGCCATTGGAACGTAAGACTTCTGTCGCCAACATTTCATCAACAGAACCATACGCTCGCTCGGATGCCAGGCCGATTTCCCGCCCAGCCTGCTTGGCCCGATACGGGTTTGAGGATAAAACGCCGGCAACGATTTCATAGCGGTCATCTAGCCTGGCAGCCTGCCTGTGCATTGCACCAATGAAGGAACCTGGTCCTCCACCGATAACAGCCAGACGCAGTCTGCGCCCAAGGGTTGAGATAACGGGATTGAGCGCCATGTAATTTCTCCTAAATTCGCTATTTTCTGATTTTGTTATGTTAACATGGTAGTTATTTTTCAGTAAATGGCGAGAAATAGTCTCACTGATTCATGGTAACCCGCAACGGATAGTGCTCAGCGTCAGCGGCAACACTTACTATGTCATTGGTATTTCTCCATTCTTTTCAACAGAGAATTACTGTATTCAGAAAGTTCAGATAATAATTTCTCAGGATAAAAGATGACGAATTAGTTAGATGATGTATTGATTGATATCTTGTTTGGCAATCATGGCTTCAAATGATTTATTGGCTTTAGAATGTAGAGCTTATCATTCGGGTACAAAGACTTGGTGACATGAACACTCTTTTAATCTTGAAGCTGATTAATGAATAAACAAACGCTGATTACACTATTGCTGTCAATTTTCATTGCACTGCTTGGGATTGGCATCATTATCCCCGTAATGCCGGTGTTTGCAACTGAACTTGGTGCAAGCGGGTTTTCTCTGGGGATGATCATCGCCGCTTTTTCTATCAGCCGAGGCTTACTGCAGCCGGTTGTCGGCAGTTTATCAGACGGCTGGGGACGGAAACGGTTTCTTGTCTCAGGACTGATCATATACGGAATCGTCGGCTTGATAATTCCCCAGGCAGGCAGTGTCCTCCACCTTATTGTTATCAGAACTTTTCATGGAGTCGGCTCAGCCATGATTGTGCCGATCGCCATGGCGTATATGAGTTACCTGGCCCCGCCGGACCATGAAGGACGATATATGAGCTATTTGAATATAGCTATATTCTGTGGCATCGGTTGCGGCCCCATGATCGGTGGTGTGGCTTCAGATCTGTTTGGGTTTGCTTCTGTATTCTATATTATGGCCGTTTTAAGCTTTGGTGCCTCCGGCCTGGTTATCCATTACATGCCTGTTCAGCCGCCCGGAGTGGGTAAGAATCAGAATAGTTTGCTTGGCAATATGTCCCTGATGCTGAAAAGCAGGAAAACCATGGGAATACTCATTGCCCGTTATGCTACCATGATCATTATGGTGCCCACGATGGCTTTTCTGCCGCTTCTCATGACGCAGAGGTTCGCTGCTAGCGGCCTGCAGATAGGATTGGTCATTGCCCTCAGGACACTTGCAAATGCCGCCCTTCAGGTCCCGTTTGGAAAAATAGCTGATAGATACAATAAAGTAATCCTGCTTATTGCCGGCTGTATATGCCTGAGCAGTGCTATTGTGTGTATCCCGCTGGCTAACAGTTATATGATGATACTGATAATCTATGGTATCCTCGGATTCGGAGAGGCAATACTCTGGCCCGTCTTAGGTGCTTATGCGTCAAAAGAGGGTAAAGAGCATTATGGACATGGTACCATGATGGGGATTTTCAGTCTGGCGATGAGCGCAGGTGTTTTTACCGGGGCGACGTTGGCAGGTTTTGCCATGGACAGCTGGGGGATGGATTTTGCCTTTTATGTTACTGCCTCGACAGTATTATGTATCACTTTGACTGCAGCAATGATGATCAGCAGCGGCGAATCTCGGTTAATCAAAAGGGGTATTTCATGACATTTAGTGTTGACAAGGGACTGTTTAAACAACTTGGGTTGCTTGATCGCTCAGATATCTGCCACCGTTCAATGAGCACGTATGATCTGGACAAGAAGTGCTACACAATAACGCTTTGGGACAGAGAGTATGTCATTTATCCTCATGAGGGAACGATTGAAACGCTGAGCGCCGAATTTAGTGAGCAGCATGATTATTTTCATGTCTTTATTGTCAATTATCTTATCCAGGTCAAAGATATTCCCTTGGCCGGTGAGTGGATTTCTGAGAAAGATATTGCT
This sequence comes from Desulfobacterales bacterium, assembly GCA_013042695.1. Lineage (GTDB taxonomy): Bacteria > Desulfobacterota > Desulfobulbia > Desulfobulbales > Desulfocapsaceae > JABDPQ01. The sequence goes on from JABDPQ010000639.1 coordinate 2,167, forward strand.
GGCGGAGTGACGTTTTTCCGTGGCCCCCATGTGATACCAACCAAGCAATTGTCCGATACATTTCTCAATGATACAGAGACCTTCTGCAGAGTTTGCGAGCTCTTACATGGAGAGCCTCTGGAGATGGCAGATGCGGCCTATCGCTTCAGTATCTCACCTCGAATTGCGATTGCTGTCCTCTATTGGCGCGGTGATGAGGATTTTCCTGCTGAGGCCAAACTCCTTTTTGACCGTTCAATTTCTGAACATTTTGCCCTTGATACAGTCTTTGCTCTGGCAGTAGAGGTCTGTTCACGGCTTGCTTCCGCCGGATCTCAGCTACTCTAAATAGCTAGTTCAAGCTCCTGAAGGATCATTGACAGTAGGTTGACACGATTTAGTGTTTATCGACCATGTGAGATATGATTGTCTATTCTGGTGAGCATCTATTTTCTCATCGAAATATGATCTGTAACCATCTAAATCAGGGGGTGAATTATGTCGCTTGCAGAAAAATTGCAGAAAATACGTGAGGGTGCCAAAGAGAGGATTCCCGAGGAAGCCAGGCTCCTGATGCAAAAAGCCAACAAAGAATTAGGTGATTCGGGAATACTGGACAAAACCTTAAAGGTTGGAGATGCTCTTCCTTCATTTAACCTGGTTAACATAAAAGGGGAGGCGGTAGCGTCAAGTGAGCTCCTTACCGAGGGGAATTTAGTCTTGACGTTTTATCGAGGCGTGTGGTGACCGTATTGTAATGCAGAGCTGGAAGC
>JABDPQ010000649.1 GCA_013042695.1 Desulfobacterales bacterium
AACCTGGGAGATGGGCCGCTTCCCTTGGTCCGACAGTAATCGTCCAGCCGGGGAGTTCTTCTTCCACATCGGCAACGATTGCAGCAGCATAGCCCGGAATAACTAGTTTGGTGTGTTTTACTTTATCCCCGATGCCGCTCTTTTTAACAAATACGCCGACATCATCACCACTGAACTTACCTGCCGCCCAGGCCGTCAAAACCGAAAGTCCCTCTGAATCCTTGATGAGCAACCAGGTTGGGACTTTACTTGCTTCAACTTCACCAGAGACGATGAAATAGGTAAGGGCAAAGTTGGTCGTTACCAGAACGGGAGAATTCTCATCTGGACTGCCGATCTCGTATATTCCCTCTGTAACCGTCATCGGTCGCTGTGGATCGGTAAAGATATTGAGGCGTTCAAGCAGCAACGGAAACAAAACTTCCGTTGTCAAATCAGACAGCACCACAATACCGCCGTATTTAGACACGTACATACCGGCAATAAGCGCTTCCATATCACCATTTGAAGTCATCTCACATGGAAAGGCTATAGTCGGAAATCCCAGGGAACGATTGCTCGCTTTCAATGCAGCCCGGCGCAAGGCAACCATGTCCTCAAGAGCCTGCTTTATTTCCCGTGAGCCAGGATCCAGAATTAAGTCCTTGAGTCCCATTGCCGTCAGTTTATCGGTCAGACCGATCAAGCCGTCAACTGAATCAGCCTTCACACACAGGGGAAGAGCATTATCCAGAGCAAGTTGACCAAAGGCGTCAGCAGTTGCCTCGGTGGCTGCATAAATCAAAGGCCTTTTGAATGCACAAGCAGCAACACCTGCTGCCATTACATCAGCATCTTCACTTATTAAAATCACGTTGAACTCTGACGTCTCTGCAACTAGTTTGGCAATAGCCGCAAAACCATCTTTATCACCATTCACATCCTTTACCGCGGCAAGCTCGGGTCTGAGATTCAAGCCAACCCGTTCATACTGCAACGCATTCCAAACGTTTAATTTGCTCTCTACATCACCAATCGGAGTGTCGGAGGCAATGATTCCAGCAAACATTGTTGGGTTATAAAAGGTTTTCTCGTGCCGATAGAGTACCGTTTCACCACCTGTTTTAGCAACACGGACTCCCTTGCCAAGTTCAACCTGACGAATTGGCGGGGCGGAAGCCTCTTCCAGCTGAGCACGGGCTTCATCGGAAACGTACGGACAAGAGTCGAGTTCCGCCTTTCCTGATGCAAGATTCATTGCAAAGGCAAGACATGTCGGAACCCCGCACTCCTTGCAGTTCGTCTTCGGCAGGAGTTTAAATATTTGCATTCCTGTTAATGCCATCGGTGTACTCTCCTTATCTGTTTCTTCAGGGCAGGAAAACGAGGTCGACCACTGCCGGAACAGCAGTCGACCCGGGCCCGTTTTATTAGCTGATCAGCGACTCCATTTCCAGTGCAGGATGTCCTTTTTCCTGAAGGAAGGGGAGAATCTCATCTTCGGTGATGCCGACCGTTTCATCGGCTATCATATCAGCAAAGTTTTCAACACCCATTTCCTTGCCGCGAGCATTGATTCTATCGTAAATCTCATCCTTAAGAACTTTCGGCATCCAAACGACTCGAAGGAGACCACCATCGCCAAGAATGAATTTTCCTTGGGTGATGTTGAACTTGGAGTGACCAACAAAACCTGGTGAAGAAGCACCACCGCCCATGACACCGGCCAGCGTGGTGAACTTCATTCCACATGGTGTATCACCGGCATAATCGCGGCCAACAGTCATAACGCCGTTACAAGACGGCAGCATGGCGGCGATACACTCACAGCAGCCACAGGTCGTCATCGGAGCATTCACCATGGAGTAAAAGTTATAGCTTTCAATGGCACCCTTGGACGCCCCTTTGATAAACTCATCAACACCTTCAAAACGGCCAAGCTTAGGATCGAGAACTTTACCTTTTTGAATCGGTTGGTTAGGACCAGTCGGGTTGATCTCAAAAGAGGCTTTACAGTCCATCCAGTTGTACGCTCCGCAGAGGCCTGTTCTTTCCGGACTGACTGAACAGACATGGCTCGGTGCAAACGACTGACACAGGGTACAGGAATAGAAGGTCTCGACATCTTCATCGGTCATCGTATCAACACGCTCATCTCGCGTTCTGTATTCAACACGAGCCCGTTCGGTGAGTTTGTCGACATCTTCTTTATTTGAATAGAGCGTCACTTGAACCTTGTCGACAATCTTCTGGAAATCCTGGTGGAACTTGGCATGAAGCACCACACCTATATCCTTCAGAGAGAAGCCTTTTTCAATTGCTCCTTTGCCAACACGAACCCAGGCAATATCACGCTGACCAATATGCATGATACCCTGGATATAGTTGATCAGATGATGAATCTGGCGCTCCATGATCGGTTCGAAATCCGTCTGGAACTCACGGCCGGCGATCTGTACGTATATTCCAAGCGGCAGGGTGTCGCCTTCTTTGATGTCACCAATATCAGGCCCAACAATTTCAACCTTACCATCTTCGATTTCATTCATTTCAGCCATCTTGACCAGCTCGGTGCACTGGGTTTTACCACCACCCATCTGACAGAACAGGTCGGCTCCCCTGACACGTTCGCCCTCGAAAGCAGGCCCAAAAGAAAGCGGAATATCAATCTCGGTAACATTAATTTTAAGACCCCTTACCTCAACTGATTTCTGACAGAGCTCATCGTGAGGCACGTTGGCAACAACATGTTCATAGGTGCAGATACCCGTCGGCAGAATCTCCGGTATATCAGTATCAGCAAGCGTTGGAAAGCCCCAGTTAACTGCACCGGCTGCAGCAACTGCCCACTCCGTGCCAACATCGCCCAGTGCATTGACGAAGGCGAAAATACGGTTCTTGTTGTACATCAGCATTCTGCGGTAATCTCCCGGCTCCACGCCGCCAAAGGCCATAGCGGCCCTGTTGGCAAACCCGAGGGCAAAAATAGCTGAGGAGATATCGGGACCAAACGGCACGATACGGGTGTTCCAGCCAATCTGCATACCTGCTTCCAAACATTGCTCAACGGCTGTTTTGCCATTGTGATTGGCGGCGCAGAATATATAGAGACTCTTCTTCTGGTAATCTTCTATGATCATTTTGGCGATCTCTGCATTCGGCGCGGCACCGACAATCGCTGCAAAACCAGGCGCCGAACCATCGACAAACTCAACACCTCTCTTTCTGAGAATCGTATCATCAGCCGGACCAACCCAAATCTTGCCGGCATCAATATCCGGATCTTCGGTGAATGTATAGAAGTCGGGCTCCCGGTTTATACGCAGCGCCTCTTTGACCTCATAGGCAAAAAGTCCGGCCATACCGGCATCCAGCAGTGGTCCGAGATAGGGTAAATGATTGTGTCCCTTGATATGCGGCGGCAGAAGGCCTCTGGCAAATTCAAGAGGTTTTTTGAGATCTTCGAGAGTCTCACACTTCATGCCGGTAAGCGAGTAAATTACTGGCAGAAAATAGGCAGTATTGCCAAAGCCGATCTTCGTAGAAGCGTCTTGGCTCTGTAATGCCCGTTCAAGTTCGCCCTCAACCTGGGAAACGACCTTATAGCCGCCCTGTATTGCTGCAAATGCTACTAATCTTGACATACCTTCCTCCTTCTTTGAGGATTGTTAAAATATTTTGTCACAATCTTTAGGTTTGTTATTCAACTCCGAGGGCTTGCCTGTCAGCCATATCCATGAGCACACGCTCACGTGCCTTGTCAATGCCAAGTTCTTTACGCTTCTTGTCTATATGGGCGATCATTTTATGGGCGTGCTTGATCGGATCCGGTTCACAATCCCACTTGCCGCCATAGATATTCTCCATTTCACTGTAGAGATAATCTTTGAATTCCGGGGCACCGTCAAGTGGCATATGATAACCGAAAACAGTATACACACCTGAAGAGACGAAATACTGGCCAATGGCGATGGCTTTCTCGCTCATCCATTCCGGCGCACTTCCTGCTGCCGGCAGATCACAAATATCATCCCCAAGACCACCTGCCTTAACAACCTCAGTGGCAGCCAATAGAATTCGACTGTTATCAACACAGGAGCCAAGATGCAGTACCGGTGGAATACCTACGGTCTCGCAAACCTCAGCAAGACCAGGTCCACAATGCACGGCAGCGGCACCAGGTGTCAGCAGTCCGTGGATACCAGCAGCAATGGCGCTACAGCCGGTGGTGAGCACGATAACATCATTTTTAATCAGTTCTTTGATTAAAGTAATGTGTTCTTCATTGTGCTTGGTGCGGGCGTTATTACAGCCAACAACACCGGCAATGCCCCGAATGCGGCCATTGATGATATTGTCGTTAAGGGTGAAATAATCACCGCGGAAACTGCCGCCGAGATGATATTTGATTGATTCAACGCCAAAACCAGCAATCTGAGTTGTCTTATGGCGAGGGATCATGACATCCGCACCGCGGTTTGCAAAATTGTCGATGGCCATTTTGACGATACGGTTGGCGTCTGCCATGGCATGGTGCTCATCAAACTCGATATGAACGACATTGTCCTGCTCCATCTTGGCGATGGGGTGCGTGGTAATCAGTTTGGTATGAAAACATTTGGCAACATTGGCCAGGTTCTGGAAAATACACTGTACATCGACAACCATTGCATCACAGGCGCCGGTAATAATTGCCAGTTCCTGCTGCAGGAAGTTACCTGCCGGCGGTACACCGTGGCGCTGCAGGATCTCATTGGCGGTACAACAAATACCGCCAAGCTGTATTCCTTTGGCTCCTATTGATTTGGCGTAATCAACCATCTCCTGAGACTGGGCAGAGGCCACAATCATCTCAGAGAGCAGCGGCTCATGGCCATGAACGATAATATTGACGTGATCCTCTTTCATAACACCGAGATTGGCTTCTGCCTGCAGAGGAGTAGGGCTGCCAAACATGACATCCTGAAGGTCTGTACCAATCATTGCACCACCCCATCCATCTCCCAATGAGCATCTGGTAGCCTGTTTTGTCAGGTTCTTGTAGTCCTGATCAACCCCCATTGCGGTGCGATGCATAATTTCCACCACTTCACGATCGATAGAACGGGGCTTAACACCCTCTTTTTCCCATTTATCCTGGAGCGGCTGTGGTGCCCGCTTGAGGTAAGCGAGTGTACCGTCAGTTTTTCCAAACTCAGCAACGGCTGCTTCGGCAACGCCAAGAGCAATCTCGTCGAGGTCCCTGTCCTTGGTCTCGCCAGCAACTTCAACTGTTGTAGCTACACCAAAATAAGGTGCAATCTGAATCAGTTTTGCCGGGTCTTTAATGGTATAATCTTCGGTCTCTTTCCTGGCTACGGAAAGAAATGTTTCGGCAACAGCACGACCATGATCGGAGTGAGCTGATGAACCTGCTGCGACCATACGGGCAAAGTTTCGTGCACAAATCGTGTTGGCTGTAGCACCACACAGCCCTTTCCTGGTATCCTCACCTTGAATTCCGCCTTTAGGAAGCGGCAGGCGGCACGGCCCCATTGAACAGTTTTTACAACAGATTCCCTGCAAGCCAATTGCGCATGGCTTCATACTTACTGCCCGGTCAAATACCGTTTCAATCTGAAGTTTCTGAGCCCTGAGAATCATCTCCTGGGTTGACGGCTCAATTGACGCCTCCCGTGGATCAGCAACTTTGGGTTGTTTCGCTACAGTTGTTGGTTTTTGTTCTGCCATTTTGAATTCCTCCACAGATTAATTCTTTGATATCGGTCGATATCATACCTTACCTTATAAAAGCTGTTAGACGCGCTTATGAAATCTGTTGAGCATATCGAGAATCTTCTCCTGCTCATTCATCTGAGTTGCCGCAGGCGTCATCGTTACCTCACCTGGCTCACTCTTGACTCGTTTTGCTGCCAATTTCTCTCGCTCTTTGGCTCGCTTGGCTTTAAGTTTTTTCTCCTCGGCATCCCTGGCTGCTTTAGCATCGGCAGCAGCTTGTTTCTCAGCGTCCGCTTCAGCTTTGGCTTTGGCTTCTGCAGCTGCCTTGGCTTTTTCTTCTGCCTGAGCTTTTGCTGCAGCCTCTGCCTTGGCCTTGGCTTCAGCATCTGCCTTGGCTTTGGCTTCTGCATCTGCCTTGGCTTTGGCTTCTGCTTCAGGATCAACTGCAGGTGCAGCCGGTTTCTCTTTTTTTGGCTCCGGCTTTGCCTCTACCTTGGGCTTGGGTTTGGCTGGAGCAGCAGCTTTGGCAGGAGCCTCTTTTGGGGCAGCCGGGGCTGCTTTTTTGGCAGGTGCTGCAGCTTTTTTCTCTTCTGCAATGGTGAGATCAAGAGCAGGAGCAAGAGCAGCAAAGTCGATTGAGACATCAGCCAAGTTTTTAGCAATTGGGGCACTTTCAGTCAGAGGCCCGCCATCGGCAAGGGCATTGATGAATTCCTTGGTCAGCCGAATCGATTCAGGATGACGCATGATCAGCATGTTCGTACCGCTGAGCAAATAGGTAACTGCGCCAACGGCTTCCATGAGAATAGCGCGCTTCTCGGGATCGCCCAGCAGCGGTGCATCTTCGACTGTTTGTTTAGCCTCTTTACATTTCCAGACTTCGTTGCCAAGATTGTTGATGAGCGGATACTGGAGTTTCTCGTCTCCCTGGGTCATGGCAGCCATGCTTAAACGCTCCATGACCGAGTAGGAGTATTCCATTCCATAGCCAAGGCCGCCAGTGGTCGGATCAATAATAACCCGCTCCATCGGCATGCCGAAATTTTCCAGCAGAATGTTGATCTGCTTGGCCAGGTTGACATCAATTGGCGAAGAAGAAATGAGGGAATGATTGTAGCCCATTGCTGCCGCCGCTATGCCTTTATAGTTTTTCTCCTCGACAGGGCCGAGCAGAAGGTTTTCATCCTGACAAACCTCGCAGATGACCTTAAATACTTCCTCATCCTTGGCAGGATTGGCACAGCCCCAGACAATAAGCGGTACGTCAATAGCATCACGCACTTTTTTTACTATCTCTGCTGCTGACTCAGGACTTGCGTCCTTATCATTTGGGTCAATACTCTTGAGCTGAATGACAATAGCATCAGCTCCGTATTCTTCCACACATTTCTTCGCCCAGGCAGCTGGGTCAGACACAACATCTTTAAATGGTGCCAATGCCGCCTCAGGCCAGTCTTCCGGCTGCATGTCCCAAATTTCCATTGCAATGATGGGCTTGTTCGGCATGTCTCCTTCGAAGGTATAGAAAGGGTAACATGTCTCGCCACCAATGGTTAAGGCAGAATCTCCCTTACCAATGGAAATTTCTTTAATGCCGCCAGTATAGGATTCCTTGTTGATTTCAAATCCCACTTTAGCCTCCTTGCAATTGAAAAATTAATCTCCGAGGGTGTTCGCTGCCCCCCTACTCGGTACTAGACAATTACCGGCTGGAACGCGCAACTCCGTCCTCCCGTTTCCTTGGTAAACCATTACGTTGACTACAAAAAAACACCAGAATATCAAATATATTACTCGTTAATTGTCGGATGCCCTACTCTTATTAACGTATCACGTCCGAGATTTCAAACTATTCGTTTTTTTATATCGCTGCGACAGCCTCCTTCCACTCCTCAACACGCTGTTTCACCCGGGGAAATTTTTCTATTTCAGTATGAGGAAGAAACATTGCTGCCACATAATAATCCATATACGACGGTGTCTCTGAGAGTTCAAAATTGGTCATTTTCTTGGTTACTTCGACAACGTCCTGACGAATCCTGTTCGTTAGACAGCTCATACGGGCTCCCATGAGTGAACCGTTGCCGATAAAAATGACCTTCTCCGCATCAATTTCCGGCAGCAACCCAATGGTCATCGCCTTTTCAAGATCAATATAACTGCCAAAACCGCCTGCAAGAATAATTCGTTCAATCATATCCATACTCATACCAACTTCTTCAAGCAGGGTCATACAGCCGCTGTAGACAGCACCTTTGGCTCGGATAAGGTTGTCTATATCAATCTCAGACAGGGCGATATCCCGGCCAATCTGAGTCTCATCCTTCCAGACCAGCACATATTCCCAGACACCGTTTTTCTCTCTGATACGATCTGTATCAAGGTCTTGATTAAATTTACCGCGGTTGTTGATCACTCCCATTTCAAACATGACGGCAACCATAATGATTAATCCTGATCCACAGATCCCCTTGGGCCGGACATCGCCAATGGTTAACAGCATCGGATCATAGGTGACCGGGTCCAGAGAGAAATCTTCTATGGCCCCTTTTGCCGCACGCATACCAAACTCAATCCCCCCACCTTCAAAGGCAGGGCCAGCGGAGCAGGCGGTGCAGGCGAGCCAATCCTTATTACCTATGACAATTTCTGCATTGGTACCAATATCAAGAAACAGCGTAAGCT
>JABDPQ010000659.1 GCA_013042695.1 Desulfobacterales bacterium
CCTTCAATCTCTAGAACCTGTTTCAGAATGTCCAGGGTTGCTTCTTCGTCATCGATAACCAGGATGCGCTTCACGTTTAACCACCTATCAAATATGGTTTTTATTACTTACCCTCTTTTGTAGATATACGGATTTTAATAGAATATCAAGAAGAAAGCGCTTTTCCAGCTGTTTTCAAAGCAGCCACCCGGTCTACCGTCAGTGTCAAAGCACCGTAATCCTCCTCGACGAGGCCGTTGAGTAGAAAGGGTTTGCCGCTGGCAAGAATATGAGCGTATCGACGATATACTTTCGGAAAAAAAGTTGTTTCCACCAATCCTGTTTCATCTTCAAAGGTTAGGAATTCCATTACCTCACCGGTTTTTGTCGAGACCATTTTACCCGTCAGCAGCCAGCCGGCAAATCGGATGGTTCTGCCAACACAGGTGGCGATATCACAGGCCTGTACCAGGTGGTCAACAGTGCTGCGCACCAAAGATATGGGGTGGAGAGCACACAAAAAACCGAGTGAGAGGTATTCCCGGCGCAGCCGTTCCAAGGTGTCTTGGGAGGCGAGCAGCGGAGGTGACGTCGGTTCTTCTGCGAACAATTTACCGACAGGAGCGTCCCCTTTTCTCGTTTGCCCCCTGCAGGCCAGGTCCCAGAGTAACACAGACCGGTTCCCCTGTGGATTCAGGCAGTCAAGCGCTCCTGCGTGGATGAGGGAACGCACCTCATTTGCAGCGGGATGGACCCGCTGCAGAAAATCTTGGAAACTTCTAAAAGCACGCTTCTGTCGGCAGTCCAGAATAAGGTTCGCCGTTTCTTCAGATAGCTCATGCACTGCCTGCAGCCCGACTCGTATGGTTGTTTTTTGTCCCCGCCAGCGATAGTCACTTTCATTGACATCCGGCGGTTCAATAACGAGACCCTGTCGTTTTGCTTCTGATACGTACGCAAAGGTTGAATAATATCCTCCCTGGTTAGAGATCACCGCTGCCATAAATTCGGCGGGAAAGTGCGTTTTCAAATAGGCAGACTGGAATGAAACTCGGGCATAGGAAGCAGAATGCGGTTTACAAAATGAATAACCGTCAAAACTCATCATCATTGACCAAATTCTGTCGATATCTTCTTTGGTCAGCCCGTTTTTCCTGCAGCCTCTGTAAAATGATTCTCCATAATCACGCAATCTTCGTTCACGGTCTTTTTTTGACAGCACTTTCCTGAGCCCATCACCATCGCTATGGGAAAACCCACCAAGGGCCACGGCCACTCGTGAAACATCTTCTTGGTAGACCATTAAGCCAAATGTTTCATCAAGCACATTTTCAAGGCAGGGATGTAACGGATCCCAGGTCCCACCATGGAGGCGACGAACATATTCCCGTACAAATTCATTGGCTGCTGGTCGGATAATTGAAGATTGGATTACCAGCTGCTCAAAGTCCCCACTGCCGGCTTTCTTCTGCAGAAGACGCATGGCCGGGCTTTCGATATAAAAACAGCCCATGGTTTTTCCGTGACTCACCGCCATGCGGGTTTCCTGATCATCTTCCGGTTCCCAGTTTTCTTCTGAAAAACGGTGATTGTTTCGTTTTACATTGCCAATGGCATCCCTGATTACTCCTAAACTTCGATTGCCGAGCAAGTCGATCTTCACCAGGCCGGCCGTCTCGGCACCATCTTTTTCCCACTGAATGATTGGTACTCCTTTGGCCGCCCGCTCAACCGGCACGTAGTTGCGAACCGGTTGCGGTGTTATTACCACCCCCCCCGGATGCACTGAAAGATACCGGGGCAATCCAACCAGACACCCGGCAAGGTTGATGATCTCCGACCAGGGGCCTGAAAAGTCCTGATCACGAAGTGACGGCAGCCCGGCGATCTGTTCCTGCAGACTCTGGTGCTCCTGCCTGAAAAACCACGGCAGCCTCTTTGTCATCCGTGAAATCTCGTAGCCAGGCAGCCCATACGCCCGAGCGGTTTCTCTGATTGCCATGCGCGGTTTAAAAAAAACATGGTTGCAGACCATTGCAGCGTGATCACCAAAGGTTTCGAATAGTTCTGCAAGTATCTCGTCACGCTCATCCCAGGCA
>JABDPQ010000663.1 GCA_013042695.1 Desulfobacterales bacterium
AACCTGATCCATGCAGATCCATTTCAAGAAAACGATTGAACCGGGCACGATGCTTGGGATTTACCCCCAGTTGTGCAAATCCGACTAAACTCTTCTCAGGCAGTTTGTTTTCAGCTGAAATATTCTGCCAGATATACACAAGGTGATCGCGAGTTACCGGCCATTTAGTTGCCTGAGTTACCTTTGCCGGTGTACCAGTATTGGATTGAGGTAAATCTAGTGTACTTTTTTTGCCGTTAGCCAGCCAAACATCAGGGAAAAAGTCGGCACGGTCATTATTGGTGACCTGAAGCCAGCTATCAACTGACTTGAGATCTGCACTGAATTTACCCAGATAAATCTCAACTTTTTTGCCGCCACCTCTGATTTTATTTCCACCTTCTCCCTCAACATAGGGGCCGGTCATGGTCATAAAACGAACATGATTGCTCCAGCGCGGATGATATACTTCATATCCATTTATTCCGGGTGCATCATTGATATTAGTAGTCCAAAACTGGTCAGTGTCCGGTTTGACAAAATTGAGGTTTCGGTGCAGACCATCAAAAACCCATAGTATCGAACTGTTATCAGGGCTCAGGGCCGTCCAGCACCCCTTGCCATATCGGTTCCATGATTTATCACCGAAGGATAAAATACCGGCTTTTGGCCAGGGAAAAAGGCCACCGGCAAACTTCCCATCCCGGGAAAGATCGAAGTTGTTATAGGATAAAAATGTTTTTTTCCAGACCAACTCCCTTTTTTTTGGGTGTTTCAGCGGAAATCGAATCAAAGGACGAGTCGTGCCGGATTTGAATTCTTTTCCTTTTCCGGCAAAAGCATAGACCCAGATCTTACCGGTTGCCGGATCCTGCCATACTTCTATGGCAATACCTTGGCCAAGGCTCTGTCGCTTTCCTGATTTGAAATCGATGATATAAATCTCTTTCTGCTTGTGGTTGCTAACTACAACTTTCTTACCATCGGGCGTCAGGATCGGTTTATAAAAACTGTCAATTTCATCTAATAACGGTCTTTCTTTCTTTCCATCCCGGGAATCATAACCCATCAATTTGAAATTCTTCCCGAAACCTAAGGTAGCAACTCCTTTTCCATGGTCCTGGACCCAAACGACTCGCGTATGAGTCTTTGTGAGTGCTTCCAGGGGATCACTATCATTGGTAGCCGAGGTCTTGCAGCCAAATGCGATAAGACTCATGACTAAAAGATAGATACAGCGATTCAACACGATGTGCGTATACATCTTTCTAGGGTTTGCCAGGTGTTCTAAAGGTGGTTAACTTTGTGAAAAATCTGAAGGGATATCAATTTCTTTCATGATTGTTTTATTTATTTTCAGCGAGAAAATTCATCGAAATTTTCTCGTTGTTCCTCCACGACAGTAAAGCATAGTAGATCGAACATCAAGGCAAATAGCGGCGTGAAAACCACTGGTCTCTAAACTTTCTTATTCTTGGACGATGAAAATCACCTTCTAAACTGTATGATCCAAACAATCTGATTGAAGATAAACATACGGACCTTATTGTTGTGGATGATGATCTATGGGAATAATTTATTGTAGAAGCAAAGCGTTGGCCATCAACAGGCAACCCAAAAGGGGCATTTTTTAGACCTGACCGAAGTTTATTTTGTTAAAATTTGAGGAGTTAACTATGGCGCGTAAAATATTACTCTACGGCGGTTCAGGAGGTATCGGCTCTGCTATCGCTCGTTTACTGCATAAAAATGGGGATGAGCTCTATCTTATTGGACGCAATTCGGAGAAGTTGGAGGAGCTTGCATCACAGACAGGCGCACATTGTCTTGCGGGAGATATCACCCAAGAAGGTTTTTATCAGACTGTTATGGACCAGGCAGGCAAGGAAATAGATGGCTTGATATATGCTGTAGGCACCATTAACCTGGGGAGTCTGAGAAGACTATCCGCAGCTGATTTTCTCAATGACTTTCACGTTAATGCCATGGGGGCGGCACTTGCCGTAAAGGCGGCTCTATCGTCACTGAAAAAGGCACAAAACGGCTCCTCTGTAGTACTCTTTTCAAGTGTTGCGGCCCAGCAGGGATTTTCTTTGCACGCCTCAATCGGCATGGCTAAAGGCGCCGTTTCCGGACTAACACGATCTCTTGCAGCAGAGCTTGCGCCTAAAATTAGGGTTAACGCTATCGCACCATCTCTTACCCAGACCCCCTTGTCAGAGTCATTATTGTCAAATCGGCAGATAGCAGAAGCGATTGCTGGCCAGCATGCGCTTAAAAGACTTGGCAGCCCGGAGGACATTGCACATATGGCAGTTTTTCTTCTTTCTTCAGAAGCCAGTTGGATTACTGGTCAGATAATCGGGGTAGATGGTGGCCGATCATCACTGCAAATCAACAGCTGACATAGACCAGCCATCTCATGGAAACATTCAGGAGCATGAAATGGCTTTCTGGCGGCAATGACATCGCCTCGCTACTGAAGTGCTTTTAACTGCTCGATAAAATCTTTATTATCAGGAACACCTTTCTGAATAAATCGGATTATTCCTTCTTTATCAATGAGGTAGGTAACTCTTCCTCTACCATAATTTGCCTTGATCTCATTTGTTGCATCGGTAACGAGGGGAAAACTTATACCCTTTTCTTTGACAAATTCATGAAGGGTTTCCATATCATCGCCGCTGACGCCTATGATTTGTGCATTCAGTTTCTCAAATTCTTCCAGATCCCGCTGGAATTCGCCAAGTTCACTCGCTCAGACTGAGGTGAATACAGCAAAATAAAGCGGCAGAACGACATTCTTTTTCCCTGCATAGTCGGCAAGAGACACCTCGCCCAGCGTCGAATTCGCCGTAAAACCAGGTGCTTGGTCTCCCACATCAAGAGCAAAAGAGGTTAGCGGGAGAAATAAAAGAGATAGAATCAGAATGGCTAAAGTTTTTTTTATGTTTTTCATGTTTTTTCTCTTAATTCAAAATTTTATTTACGTTGGAGCCTTTTACAAGTAGCTCGTTGACTAAACCGGGGTTTTGATGAAGCCCGAATAATATCTCACCTTAATTTTAAAGTCGTGATTGTCCTGGAATAATACGCTTAGATAGGCAATTCACGTTTACAAATTAACCTTAAGCATTATTAGTTTATGGCAATGATTAATTGAAGAGATTGTGGGTAAATAACTAAAATCATTAGCAGAAATAGTGCCAAGCATGAAGGGGCTTGTCGCTTACAGATTTTGGAGGAAAACACCTTATCGCCTGAAAACGATAGGTTACGATATAAAACCATGTAATAGGAGCGGAGTATGACAACATCGTTATTTGACCAGGTTACGGTTGGTGACCTGCTATTGAAAAACAGAATTGCCATGGCCGCCATGACGCGGGGCAGGGCTGGAGATTCCCGGGTAGCAAATGAGCTGATGGCCGAATATTACTATCAGCGCTCATCGGCTGGGCTTCTGATTACGGAGGCAACAGTTGTCTCAGCTCAGGGCAATGGATGGATCGGCTCACCTGGGATTTATACCAAGGAAATGACAGAAGGATGGCGCCAAGTGACGCAGCGTGTAAATCCGACAGGCAGCCACATGTTTCTCCAGATGTGGCACTGCGGCAGAGCCTCCCATAGTGATTTTCATGATGGAGAACTGCCGGTTTCGGCCTCGGCGATAAAATTACAAGGCGATCAGATACACACGCCGCTTGGAAAAAAAGATTATGAGACGCCGCGTCCGCTTACGGTCGATGAAATAAATTCGACGGTACGCGATTACCGTACAGCAGCTCTAAATGCAAGAGAGGCTGGATTTTCTGGTGTAGAAGTACACAGTGCAAATGGCTATCTACTCAACCAGTTCCTCGACTCAAAAACCAATAAGCGTAACGATCGCTATGGCGGCAGTCCGGAAAATAAATGTCGCTTTCTACTTGAGGTGCTTGCTGCCGTCTTTGAAATCTGGCCCTCGGAGCGGGTAGGAGTCAGACTCTCCCCAAACGGAGTATTTAACGACATGGGTAGTGAAGATTTTCGTGAAACCTACCTACACGTAATCAAGAAGCTCAACAAACTAAATCTTGCGTACGTTCATATCATGGACGGACTTGCCTTTGGATTTCACGAAAAAGGGAATCCCATGACCCTGGATGAGTTCAGGGAACATTATCGTGGCGTTATCGTCGGAAATTGCGGGTATACACAACAGGACGCTGAAGAGCGGCTTACTGCCGGCAATGTGGATATTGCTGCTTTTGGCCGTCCTTTCATCAGCAATCCGGATTTAGTCGAGCGTCTTTGTAATGGCTGGCCTCTTGCACCATATGAGGATATGACCTTATGGTATACGCCTGGTGCAGAAGGATATACTGACTATGGACCATATTCGGAATAGATTTCAAGATTAGATCAAAGATGTTTTGCTCTCACTATTCTGTATTTATGGTTAATCAACTAACGTAGTGTCATCATGACATCCTTATAGCAACATCCTATTAAGTGTGTATTTAGCCCTGGAGATATAACGATGAAAAAGACCATATTTTTACCATTACTCGTCTCGGTGATGTTCCTTTTTCCTGCTTCCCAAGTTTTTGCTCATTGTGAAATTCCATGCGGAATCTATGATGATGGGCTTCGATTGAACTTGATACAGGAGCATATCACCACCATAGAAAAATCCATGAATGAAATCATAAAGCTTGAGGGAGCTGATAGCTCTAACCAATTAGTGCGCTGGATCATGAATAAAGAAGAACACGCCAATCAATTACAGCAAATTGTTACGCAATATTTTATGACTCAAAGAATCAAACCGGACGCTGCAGATTACGAGAAGAAATTAACTGCCCTGCACCATATGCTCGTATATGCCATGAAATGCAAACAAACAGTCGATCTTGCCAATGTGGAAGCACTAAGAACAGCAGCTAAAGAATTTCACGACTTATATCAGCATAACTAGAGAAAATCGGACTATGCTCTGGCTTGGCAGTGAATAAACGATTTGCTGCATTCTTCTCGGGATTAATCGGCTATTCGCATGATCCGTGCTATCAGATTGCTATGGGATATTTGGTACTTGAAGGAGGGGCTGAATTTGGCGGTCGCATGATTGAGGCTGATCGCCGGGCATTGGCCCTGGCTGGAGGAAAAGATGCTGTCGTCGCCATCATTCCAGCTGCGGCTGCCCCAGATGAAAACCATCACCATGCCGGGCGCAACGGCGTAGAATGGTTTGAAGGAATTGGCGCCAACAACGTCACTTCCCTGTCTGTAATCGACCATGCATCGGCACAAAGTCAAGAACTTGCAGAACAATTAAGCTGCTCTCGCCTTATATATCTCCTCGGTGGTTTCCCCTCATTTCTGGCACGATCACTGGCGGGTACACGCTGTTGGCAGAGTATTCGTCGCCTATATCAAAATGGTGGGGTGATTGCCGGCAGCAGTGCGGGGGCGATGGTGCTTTGCGAGCATTTTTACGATCCTTTTGAGCAACAGATCCAAATAGGCCTCAACCTGATGCCGGGAACCTGCGTTATTCCTCATCACAATGCGGCAGGTTCACGCTGGATTGAACGTTTGAAGTCTCAGTTACCCGATGCTATACTGCTCGGCATTGACGAGGAGACCGGCCTGATCAATGATGTTCCGGCAGGAGGATGGACAGTATATGGCCGAGGGCGGGTGGTACTGTATTTAAAGGCGGAACGACGGTTATATGCTGCAGGAAAGATAATTGATTACAACGATTTGCCTGCTCCGGTTAGAGGATAATCTGATCGTTGCCTATAATGATTTTCACGCTGATCCTTTGGCAAAATGATGATTTTCGTTAAGAGTCAAACCATGCGAAAAAATTTTTACCACAGGCGTATAATTGATATTCCGGGGATAAAAATTTAAGCATAACACTGAGGTTGAACGAAAAGAGCGTTTTGCAAGTGGCTCATGCTATCATGTCACAACTTTTAAACAGATAACATTACGTTCAAACGCGCTCTTTTTTGAGGTGCCGAAGGCTATGGGAATTTTAGCACTTATGGGTTCAGGCGAGTTGACTGCTACCATGGTAGAAGTACACAAGATGCTTTTGTCACGGTTCCGCCCCTCACCATCTGCACTCTTCCTGAACACTCCGGCTGGATTTCAGCTCAATGCAGATCAGATAGGAGCAAATGCAGTCGATTATTTTCGCCAGCGGGTAGGATGCCGTATGGAGGTCGCTTCCTATAAATCTTCAGACACTATTTCTGAGGTTGATGCCGCTGTCGCCTATCAAAAATTGCGCGGGGCAGATTTTATCCTCATGGGGCCAGGAAGTCCCACATATACGGTCCAGCATCTTCGCACATCTTTGATTCCGGAGATTTTTACCGATCATATTAACCGGGGTGGATGTTTAGTGGCAGCAAGTGCCGCAGCACTTACTGCTGGCTGTTTCACGCTGCCGGTGTATGAACTATATAAAGTTGGTCAGCCGCCTCACTGGGTTGAAGGACTTGATATTCTCGGAGCATTTGGATTGTCTTTAGTTGTCATCCCGCACTGGAATAATGCTGAAGGCGGCTTTGATTATAAAATTCTCTGTTTCATGGGTGCGAGCAGGTTCGATCAATTGGTCTCTTTGCTGGAGGAGCCATTACCGATACTTGGTCTTGATGAACATACAGCCTGCATCATTGATTTCGAGGAGGAGACATTCGAGATCTATGGCATTGGCACAGTGGTTTTGCAGCACAATGGCACGATGCGCTGCTTTGCTCCTGGCAGGAAATATCCGCTGGCAATACTTCAGGGCAGTGAGTCAATGTCAGCTGGAATTGAAGTTGTACAACTTGAAAGCCCAGTGTCTGAATCAAAGGCGGCCGAAGATTCAGATTTTTGGCAGCAGGTTCATCGCTTCAGGGAAGATTTCCAACAGGGAATTACAGCCGATGATGTTAGACAAGCCGCCCATGCTCTACTGGAGCTGGACCGTCTTTTGTGGCAGGCCCATGGTGATATGGAGACCCCTGAAACAATTGCCCAGGCCCGGGACCTGTTCCGAGAACAGCTGGCAGAACTTGGCACCAGGGCTGGGCTGACTCGGTCCGCACTGCTGCGAGTACTTGATCCTATTGTAGACAGCCTGCTGGCTGCCCGACAGCATTTTCGGGACGCTCGTCAATTTGAAGCGGGAGATGCACTGCGGGATGCTTTAAGTAGAGCCGGTATTTTAGTAGAGGATACTGCAGATGGCTATCGCTGGCGGATTGGTCCATCCAAGGAGGAAGACGATGATCGTACACCCTGAATTACATATTCTTATCATCAAGGAGACCAACGAAAATAGAGAGTTACCATGGCAGGCGATAGGTGCTGGCATGGAGCATGTGCGGGTAACTTCCGCACCTCGTTTACCTGCGAATTTGAATGAATTTGACGCAGTAATTACCACCGGCAGATTAAATGGTGCCAGGGATGCTGAGACAATCCTGCGCTTTGTCGGAGCCGGTGGGGCCTGGCTGGTATTAGTCGGGCTGCAAGAAAGCAGACTGCCTGATGCCTTCGGTGTGCAGCCTGGACCGGTCGGCCCGGCATCTGAGCTGCGAGTATTATTTACCGATGCTGCCAACCCGCTTGGTACGCGCCTGCCTGACGCCGTTTATGTCAGCGGCACCTACCAGCCGCTGAATCCAACTGCCGATGATACGGAGACTGTGCTCTATGTAGACTGGCACTATAGTCACAGCAGTGTCTTGACCACAAGCAAGTATGGTGACGGCCATCTTGCTTGCACAACGCTTCAGGACTTTAGTCCGCCAATGATTCATCAAACATTTTATCGCTTGTTGCGCCAATTTCAGGGAGTTGCGCCAAAACCCGAGAGCTCGTTTGGTATCGGTATTCTTGGTTATGCACCCTCGGTGGGAAAGGTGCATGGTCTGGCAGCAGCCGAGACACCTGGGCTTCATCTTCAGGCCGCCTGCGATCTCAACCCTCAGCAGCTTGCTCAGGCAACGACAGATTTCCCCGAAATAACAACCTATGCAGATGGTGCTGAGATGGCGGAAGATCCTTTGATTGATCTCGTGATCGTGGCAACAGCGCCCAATACCCATGCACATTTGTCCGCCCAGATGCTGGCAGCCGGTAAGCATGTGTTATGTGAAAAGCCCCTGGCCATGAGTCAGAGGGAAACTGACATGATGGAGGAGCTGGCCAGGCGACATTCCAGGCATCTGAGCTGCCATCAAAACCGTCGCTGGGATCCAGATTTCAGGGCCATAAAAGCGGCGGTGGCAGATGATATGATTGGCGATCTGTTCTATGTGGAAACCTTTGTGGGAGGTTTTTATCACCCATGCGGCTACTGGCATTCACACGCACCGGTATCCGGTGGGACATCATATGATTGGGGTGCACATTACCTGGATTGGCTCGTTGCTCTGCTCCCTTACCCTGTAGAGGCGGTGATTGGAACCAGGCACAAGCGGGTCTGGCAAGATGTCACCAACGGCGATCAAGAACGTATCCAAATACGATTTGCAGATGGAAGAGAGGCCGAGTTTATGCACACTGACATCGCTGCTGTGCGCAAACCAAAATGGTACCTCCTTGGCACGACCGGTGCAATCCTCGGTGAATGGAAGGATCTAACCGCCATAGATGTCGATCCGCTTTATTACTTTTCGACAACCGACATACCGGCAACTGAAATGATGCCCGATATCACGCTGTTCAAAAGGCGATCAAGCGGGGTTGTCGAACCGACCCGAGCTGCTCTGCCTGAGCGAAACCCGCTTGCCTTTCACTTTAATCTGGCCGATCATCTTTTGTGGGGTGAACCGTTGGCGGCACCTTTGACTGATTCTGTAAAAGTGGTTGCAATTCTTGAAGCAGCAGCCAAATCGATGGCCAACGGCGGCAGCGTAGAGGCGATAGATGGCAGATAAAATTACCTGGGGCATTCTTGGCAATGCCCTGATTGCACGAAAATGCGTAATGCCGGCAATTGCCTGTTCACGAAACGGCAGAATTCGGGCCCTTGCCACCAGTCGACCGCTTGATGGTGTGGAGGACGTCAAGACAAATGGTATTGAGCAGCTCTATAAGAGTTATGACGATGTCATCCAAGATCCACGTATTGATGCCGTTTATATTCCGCTGCCAAACCAGCTGCATGCTGCCTGGACTTTGAAAGCACTTTCGGCTGGAAAGCATGTCCTGTGTGAAAAGCCGTTGGCCTGCAATGCTGAAGAAGCTCGTCAAATGGCCAGAACTGCCTTAAAAAACAACTGTGTGCTGATGGAAGCAATGATGTATCGGTTTCATCCCCGCACGCAGCGGATAAGGACCTTGATCTCTGAGGGCGCTATCGGTGATCCCCTTATGGTGCGCGCTGCATTTTGTTTTTCCATGACTGAAGAACTATTGCAAAGCGCAGATAATTATCGGCTTAACTCCGAGCAAGGCGGTGGGGCACTATTGGATGTCGGCTGTTACGGGGTGGGTATTGCCCGCCTTTTTCTGGAAAGAGAGCCAGTGAGTGTGCAGGCGCAGTCAATCTGCCGGTCGGGAAGCGATGTGGATCTCCATGTGGTCGGTAATCTCCGTTTCGAGCCTGATGCACTGGCGACAATTGAGGCGAGTTTTTGTTCGGGACTGCAGCAGACTTACAGCATTACTGGTAGTAAGGGTGCCATCGACCTGCCGCAGGACGCGTTTATACCATGGGAAAAAGATGCCGTTATCTATTATCGGGCGGATGGCCAAGAAACGCCCGAGCATATCGTGGTACCTGGTGCTGATCAGTATCGGTTGATGGTTGAGCATTTTGGCGATCGTATAATTGACGGGGTCAAACCGCTGGTGAGCATCGATGACAGCATCAAGAATATGGCCGTTCTCGATGCACTGGGCGAGGCCGCACGAACCGGCTGCAATATAATGGTCGGCGGCGAAAGCCGGGAATAGTTTGCCGATGATGAGAAAAGCTAATCAGGCATCAGCAGAGGTGACGGCCAGAAAGGCAACGCTGACTGAAATATATTCCCTATGGCTCGATTATCGCCACACCTGGCAATGGCAGAACCCATTTGTTACACCTCCATGGTTGAAATCATGGTGGAACAATTTTGCCGGAGATAATGAACCGCTATTAATTGTCATCTCAGCCGATGGCTCTCCGGTGGGCATTGCGCCACTGATGATGAAGAAGGGTGCAACCCGATTTATGGGATCTATTGATCTCTGCGACACAGGCGATTTCATTGTCGCACCGGGTGGAGAGGATCTTTTTTTCAATGGTCTGCTCAGCTTTCTGGAATCAGAAGGGATACACCGTCTGGCATTGGAGCCGGTGCGTCCAGATTCCCATGTATGCCTTGCATTTGTGCCAATTGCCCGAGCCAATAAGTGGCACGTTTCTCTTGTCTCGCAAGGTGCGTCATTAGAGATGGATTTGCCAGCGAGTTGGGAAGAGTATCTTCAAACCCTTGACCGCAAACAGCGGCATGAAGTGCGGCGCAAGCTGCGGCGACTTGGCGAAGCAGGTGTTCTGGGACAATGCAGTGTCAAAAAGGTCAGTGAAACGGATTCGGCAATGGATATGTTTGTGCAGCTTTTTCGACAGAGCCGCAAAGATAAAAAAGCGTTCATGACCAGCCAGAGAGAATCTTTTTTCCGTAATCTTGCTGCTGAACTTGCCCATGAGAAAATGCTTAATCTTCTCTGCCTCACCATAGATAACACCCCTGCCGCAGCTGTCTTCTGCATTGAAAACGGAAAAACCTTCCATCTCTATAACAATGGTTTTAATCCACGTTTTCGCGGAAATTCCATAGGGGTGGTAAGTAAACTATTGACCATTCGCTCCAGCATCGAATCGGGACTGCTGGTGTATGATTTTCTCAACGGCACGGAGCGCTACAAATACCGCCTCGGGGGAAAGGAAGTCCCTCTCTCAACCTGTATTATCGAACACACAAAATGGAGATAGCAGGACAAAAAATGGAGCGGGATGATGGCTAAATCTGATCGCATCGCCATGCTCTCGATTCATTCCAGCCCCCTTGGGCGTCTGGGAAGTATGGATACCGGCGGAATGAGTGTTTACCTGCTCGAGCTGGCAACGGAACTTGGCAAAAAAGGACGTCAGGTCGATATTTTCACCCGCGAGACTGAACCGGGAATGGAACAGCTCATCGACTATGCTGCCAATGTGCGAATTATTAGCCTGGCGATTGGCGGAACCAGAGATCTATACAGATCTGCTCTTCTTACGCATCTACATAGATATCGTCAGGCTATTGAGACTTTCTGTCGACAAAGCGGGTTCAGTTATCAGGTGATTCACAGTAATTACTGGTTATCCGGTATTGTTGGCGACCAATTAAAGGCAGTATGGAAATGTCCCCATGTAATCACCTTTCATACGCTCGGTAACGCCAAAATTGCTGCTCGAAAGCATCATCAGGAGGATCTGCGGCGGTTATCTGAAGAGGCTCGTCTGCTGCAGTGCTGCGATGGTGTTATTGTGCCGACGTCAGAAGAGCGGGAGCGTCTCCTCGCCATGAAAGGAGGCAATCAATCTCGACTTTACATAGTTCCATTGGGGGTGAACCTAGAACACTTCAAGCTGGATGAACGTGTCGCTGGCGCCAAGACAGCAGATAGAAAAGATAATCCGGTCGTGCTCTTTGCCGGTAGATTCGATCCCATGAAGGGCGTTGAAATAGCCGTAAAAGCGATGGGCCTGCTTTCAGAAAAACCGGAGGCACACCTGGTGCTTGTTGGCGGAGATGGTTCAAAAAGTGCGGCAAACAAGAAACTTGAACATGTGGTAAATGAGTTACGAATGAATGGACAAGTACATTTTCATGGCGCCGTTGACTATCAGCAGATGCCGCTATATTATCAGAAAGCGGATGCGGTTGTTGTCTCATCATATTACGAGAGCTTTGGTATGGCAATTCTTGAGGCTCTGGCGTCCGGAACACCGGTTGCAGCTACAGCCGTGGGAATTGCACCACATGTAATACAGCCTGGGATCAATGGCTATCTTGCAGCGGATGTAAATGAACACAGTCTGGCAAATGCGATTGCCGCCACACTGGAACTGGCCAGGCGCGGGGAGAAGGCAAAAATCAGGCAGAGTGTGTATGACTATAGCTGGTCAAGAGTGGCAGGTTCGACGTTGGATGTCTATAATGATCTTTTGATACCCTCATAATACAGACTATGGTGTGCTGGCATGAATACCACCTATAATATCATGATTGTTATTGCGCATCCTGATGATGCGGAGTTTGGAGCAGCGGGAAGCGTTGCCCAGTGGACAGCCGAGGGCAAATCTGTCGTCTACGTAGTATGCACAAATGGAGACAAGGGCACAAGTGATCGCACGATGTCGCCTCAAGAACTTTCGCGGATTCGTCAGGAGGAGCAGCGGAATGCTGCGCGTGTTCTCGGGGTGGGGGATGTTGTCTTTCTCGATATGGTTGATCAGCAGCTGGAAGAGACGCCGGCTTTTAGGGAAGCAATTGTACGTCTGATCAGACGTTTTAAGCCGGAAATCGTGCTCAGTTCCGATCCATATCGGCGCTATGTCTGGCACCGGGATCACCGAATCGTCGGCCAGGTTGTCATGGATGCGCTGTTTCCCTATGCCAGGGACCATATGGCTTACCCGGATATGCTTGACGAGGGGCTGGAACCCCATAAGGTTAAAGAGGTTCTTTTTTTTGGGACTGAAGCTGTCAATCATCACATCGATATAAGCAACACATTTTCCTTGAAGCTCTCAGCCCTTGAATGCCATGCAAGCCAGGTAAAAGAATTCAAGGTTGCTGATATGGAAACATGGTTGAAGAAAAGGTGTCAACGAATGGCAGAGGGTTCAGAATACACGCTGGCTGAGGCGTTTCACCGGGTGAGAATGCCTGATTAAAAGAAATGAGGACTATCCATGAAGAAGATAAAAATTGCTATTGTCGGCATTGGTAATTGTGCCAGCGCCTTGTTACAGGGATTGTATTATTATCGACAGCATCCCGGCAAGCATTCGAGCGGCCTGATGAATTGGGATCTTGGTGGTTATTGTCCCTCTGATATTGTCGTTGCGGCAGCTTTTGATATCGACAGAAGAAAGGTCGGCAGCGATGTCAGCAAAGCAATTTTTCAAGCACCCAACTGTACCACTGTCTTCCAACCCGAGGTCCCAGAAATAGGTGTTACGGTCCAAATGGGAGCCCTTTTGGATGGTGTTCCAGAACATATGCATGATCTCGATCCTCAATTTTGCTTTGACCCAAGCAGGCAGCCTGATTCCACACAGGAAGCTGTTGTCGGCGAGTTAAAAAACAGCGGTGCCCAGGTTCTGATTAATTACTTGCCGGTAGGGTCCCAGCAGGCTACAGAATTCTATATGAATTGTGCCCTTGAGGCTGGGGTTGCTGTTGTTAATTGCATTCCGGTATTTATTGCCAGCAATCCTGATTGGGCGAGTCGATTTAGTGCCAGGGGTCTGCCGCTGATCGGCGATGATGTTAAATCTCAGATGGGTGCTACCATTGTTCATCGTGTTTTGACCGACCTTTTTCGGCAACGTGGTGTTGAGCTGGAAAGGACCTACCAGCTCAATACCGGGGGCAATACGGATTTCCTCAATATGCTGGATAGAAATAGATTGTCATCAAAAAAACAGTCAAAGACCGAAGCCGTTCAAGCAGTAGCGGCCAAAAGACTTGCTGATAGTAACATCCATGTTGGCCCCAGCGACTACGTTCCCTGGCAGCGAGACAATAAAATCGGCTTTATTCGCATGGAAGGAAAAATCTTCGGTGATGTGTCCATTGACCTTGAGATGAGACTCTCTGTCGAAGATTCACCTAATTCAGCCGGTGTCGTTATCGACATGATCCGCTGTGCCCAACTGGCGCTTGATCGTGGTCAGGGTGGCGTTCTTCAGGCCCCGTCGGCATTTTTCTGTAAACACCCTCCCGAGCAGTTTACAGACGATGAGGCGTTTCGCCTGGTATCTAAATTCATCAGTGGTCCTCACAAGGCACCACCAAAGCCGAAACCATTATTTCCTCCAGTCAGGGAGGAAAAGACCGGCTCTCGATGATCAGAGCAGTGTTGTTTGACTTTGGACGGGTTATCTCCGCGCCCAAGCCTCCTCATCTGTTCCACCTTTATGAGAAGGAGTTGGGGCTGGCACCCGATACAATCAACTCCATCATGTTCGACTCACCGCTCTGGCAGCAGGCGCTTGTCGGCAAGTTGGGGATGTCAGCCTTCTGGCAGGCAATCGGACCGCAGTTGAACCTTACTTCCCAACGTCAGCTGGCAACATTTCAGCAGCGCTATTACCGGGATGAAAAAATCAATCTCACCGTCCTTGGCCTCATCAAGCAGCTTACCAAAAACCATCAGCTGGCAATTGTTTCAAATCATCCACCTGGTCTGAAACGGTGGCTTGAAGATTGGCATATTGACAACCTCTTTGATGCAGTGATCTGTTCGGGGGATGAGGGGGTTGCAAAGCCCGATTCCACTATTTTTATTTTGGCACTTAAACGATTGGGTGTCACTGCCCCAGAAACTCTTTTTATCGATGATACCAAGGAGCACGTCCTTGCGGCACGAGCTCTTGGCATGTACGGCCATCATTTCACCTCTGCCGCTGAACTGCAACTCGACTTGGAAACATATGGTATTTTGGGACACGAATCTTCACACATATGATGCTGCTTCGCTTCTCATATTGAGAAAACTGCTTATAATGGGTGGCATGGAAAATAAAACATGCTGCTATTTCATAACAGCGCAATAATGGATTACTGCTCCTATGATTACCATATCTCGCCCAGCCAAACTTTTTCTTTTCAGCATTCTGATTGTGGCTCTCGCAGGGTGTTCGCCGCTCACCCTGGTAAATAGTCTCGCACCTGACCATGGATTTGTGGTCGAACAGGGAAAATATTACGGGCAGCGAAAACGTCAAAAACTTGATGTATATTATCCAGAAGTGACCCGGGCCAATGCACCCGTAATCGTCTTTTTTTATGGAGGAAGCTGGAGGCGCGGGGATAGAGAGCGCTATCGTTTTGTCGGCCAAGCATTGAGCTCCCAGGGATACCTCACTATCATTCCCGATTATCGGCTCTATCCTGAGGTGCAGTTTCCTGCGTTCGTGGAGGATGGAGCAGCCTCAGTAGCCTGGATAAAACAAAACATCCCTCAGTCAGAGAACGGCATCGTTCTCATCGGCCATTCTGCAGGTGCACATCTGGCAGCATTATTAGCACTTGATGGCCGCTATCTGCATGACAAAGGTGTCAGGCAAAACAGCATAATCGGCATGATTGGACTGGCTGGGCCATACGCCTTTGAGCCGGAAGAATATCGCCGATTCAGACCCATTTTCGCAACCGCAAAGCCTGCTGAGCTATCCCAACCGGTAAGCCATGCCCGCGGTGATGCGCCACCCCTTTTGCTGCTGCATGGAACCGGTGATCGTGTTGTTCTTCCTCTTCATTCGCAGTTGCTGCAAGAGCGGATAAATTTAGAAGATGGCCGTGTTAATAGTCTTGAGTTGGAGGGTGTGGATCACTTCGGGATTGTGCTGGCCCTTTCTGAACCATTTTCTCATCTGGCACCGAACCTTCTGCCAAATATCGAAGCCTTCATTGAAGATCAAATTTAGGGTCATACCGGCATACATGCATTTTTTGTTAGTCACTTTCTCATGAGGAAATAGTAACCTCACAGTGTAAATTTAATCTCAAGTGACGGTCTAATCTTAATAGTAGTATTTACTACCAAAAAATAATCTTTTAACTCGCATTGAAATGATTATTTATAGTATTTATTGTCTAAGTATGGTAAATAATGTACCTTAAATCTTGAGAAGTACATGAATTAACAGGTTTTAATAAACCATAACTGGAGGAACTAACATGAGTATGAGAGGCGATATCATTTCAAAAGAATATCAAAAAATGGTTTGGGTTCATGATAAAGATGGCAAAGAGTATGCATGCTACGTAGATGATCTCAAAGGCAAACTCAAGGCAAAAGAAGATCTATCCGATGAAGAAAAAGAAAGCTGTATGGATCTGAGTCAAGTCGTGGGTGAGAGTTGGTAGATTGAGACACCCTATTTTTAATATCACTATGAGCCCCTGTTGCGATCAAAAGTAGCAGGGGCTTTTTGTTTTGGGCCTTAGGTGATTTATGAGGTGATCTTGTTGTTTCATGACATGTCCCTGTCTCGGGCAGCAGCCTGAAGGAAGTCACCTCTGACTCGTTAGAAAGATGATCTGCTGCATCAATGATTTCGGATAAGGTTTTCCAAGGCTTCGGCAGCAGCCCAACCAGAACGGGCAGCACCTTCTACACGGGGGCCGGCGAAGGCATCACCTGCAAGGATACACGGTGGAGACAGACTGATTGTGAGGCTGGGATCTTTGTGAATTTGCTTTGGTTTGGCGTATTTCCATCCGTGCACTTGAAAGTCGATTACCTTTGAGCTCAGCCACGGTTGTGCTGAGCTGAGCAGGATACTGCCGCTTTTTTGACGATCAAGATCCCAGTGTTCATAACTAAAAGATGCATCGGCATGGATGGTCACGGCCGGTACCTTGGAGATTCCCTTTTGCTGATTATCTGCCATCCAGGAAATGGGGTTTTGAGAGGGTGCTATGCAACCGGGAATTGGGATTGCGCTCGGTCCATTAAGAACAGCCAGTACTGCAATACAGCGATCATAGGTTAATGAGCTCAACCGCTTCATTGTCCCTGTAGGCAAAAAAATGGAGCTCGCGTTAAAAAGAGCAAGGGTTTGTGGCACCGGTGGCGTGAGCAAGAGAGCTGTTGCGCTGATCATTTCTCCGGAAGCCATGCTCACGAGCCAGTCATTATCGCGCTGCTCTAGAAACACAACGCGTTGTTCGAAGGTGACAGCAGTACCTTTTGCGAGGTCTTTTGCTACTGCCGACATCGATGGATAACCGCACCAGCGAACGTGAGCTTTGTTTCCTGGTAGCGTACTGGTAAACCATTCCTGTACGACACCGATCTGCTGCCACTGAGCAACAGCAGAAGCAAAGCGGGGGTATCTGACGGTCATGAACTGGGCGCCGTGATCAAAGGTCGCCTGACCTATTCTGCGGCTGGCCAGGCGCCCTCCAACACCTCGACTTTTTTCGACAACGAGAACCTGATACCCTTTGTTATGCAGGTGAGCAGCAGCCGAGAGGCCAGCCATACCTGCACCTACAATGAGAATATCTGCTGATAACGCTTTAATTGACATGATAAATACCTACCATCTTCTCAAATTTTACCGCATGCAATACGAATTGTTGTTCGCTTGGCTGCGCGCGATGATGCAGTATAATATCCAAATTGTTCGTTGCTGAAACGCTGATAAAAGGTATCAGAGTATGGAGTTTTGTTTCACCGTGTCTCAATTTTATGGGGAGTATTTGGCAAACACCTCAGCTTCTGTCAAATTGTTTGTTACATTAGCGAAGCTGTAAAAAGACGGTTTATTATCGATAAATACCTGGTGATCAAATTTAAACTTTTTTTCATTCTCGAAAAGTCCTACAGGCATCATAAACTGACCGCTCTCTTTAAGTTTGTAATATAGGTGACTTCCACATTTACTGCAGAATGCCCGCTCTGCCCATCCAGAGGAATCAAACACGGAGATATTTTCTTCGCCTTCAAAAAAAACTTCGGTGCCACAATCAACTGCCATTAACGGACCGCCACCCCATTTTCGACACATGCTGCAATGACATGTGCCCACCTGTGTATTCATCGCCTTTGCTTTAATTTGTATTACACCGCAAAGACAAGATCCTTTACCTTCAATTGTCCCAGACATGTTTTCTCCTTGCCTTCGTATTGGCCTTCGACATAGTACTATTGAGATTTGTGCATGAAGAACCCTAAATTCTTGCACTAAGAGAGCCACCATAATGCTCTATCACTAGGATAATCATCCAAATCGTTAGGTAAATGGCAAACTACCCGCTAGAGTGAGCGGTCTTAAAAAGAGCTACGCAACATCCTGGATCGTTTGCACCGAAAATTGGCAGAATCCGGGTTGACTCAGGATGCATCAAGGAGACCTTTTCATATTAAAAAATAGCAGAAAGCATCATTTTGACTCCCAGAAATCACTTTATGGATTTCTTCTTTGAGCATGTTCAGGTACGGTATGTTCCACATGACAAGTAGTTTTTCATCGTTTGAAACGATGCTATTTTTCTTACTTAGATGAGCCTTTTGCAAAATGATGCTTTTCGTCCAAAGTCAAGGCCTCGAAAAATTTTTGCCGCAGGCATATAATTGATATTCCGGGGATAAAAATTTAAGCATAACGTTGAGGTTGAACGAAAAGGGCGTTTTGCAAGTGGCATAGATAATAAACGTTTGTGGATTCGAGTTTCCAGGATACTAACAACACAATATTGCCAAGAGAAATGTCAGAAATAGTAATACGCCAGGCTGCCATTGATGATGCCGCACTGATTCTTAAATTTGTCAAAGAACTTGCTCTATATGAAAAAGCTGATCATGAAGTACTGGCTACGGAAGAGCATATCAGAAAGTCTCTATTCGGTCCTCGATCAACGACCCACGCAATTATTTGCGAGAAGGAAAGTCTTCCTGTAGGGTTTGCCGTCTATTTTTTCAACTATTCAACCTGGCTGGGCAAACACGGCCTCTATTTGGAGGATTTATTTATTACGCCGACTGAGAGAGGAGGTGGTGTTGGCAAAACCTTGTTCAAACATTTGGCTCAAATAGCTGTGCAACAAGGGTGCGGTCGGTTTGAATGGAGCGTACTTGACTGGAATGAACCAGCAATAATCTTCTATGAATCTGTTGGTGCTAAACCACTCAAAGAATGGGTAATGTACCGTTTGAGCGGTCAAGAGTTAATTAATTTTGCTGCTGTATAATACCTGAATCCGTGAGCGTCCAAGAACACTACAGATGCAAGGCGGCAACAATGTTGGTAATACTTGGG
>JABDPQ010000676.1 GCA_013042695.1 Desulfobacterales bacterium
GCCATTCAGGCAGCAATTGGCAGTACCATAATTGCCAGAACTAATATTTCTGCGCTTCGCAAAGATGTCACGGCAAAATGCTATGGCGGGGACATCACCAGGAAAAGAAAGCTTTTAGAAAAACAGAAGGCCGGCAAAAAACGAATGAAGACTGTAGGAAACGTCGATATACCTCAAAATGCTTTTCTTGCAGTTTTAAAAACCGAGAACAAGTAGACACCTCTGGCTCAATAACTCAAGATTACCTTCCCTGGGCGTTATTGTCTTTACTCATTTGGTGTAGCAAGTTCAGCAATTTTATCCAAAAGGAGATCTCGTCCTACATTACTTTTAGCCGAAAATAAAACCCTATTATGGCTGGAAATTCCATGGCCGGCATCCAGCATCGCCGCATGCTTGTTTCGCTTATTTCCTGAAAGTTTATCAGCTTTGGTGTAAACACCAATTAAAGGAATCCTCTTTTGTCGCAGCCAACTGATCAGTTCGGCGTCCTTTTGCTTGGCTTCGTGTCGCAGATCTATGATGACTACAACGCATTTTAGCTGCTCTCTTATTTCAAGATAGGCAGTGATCAGTTGGCCCCAATTCTCTTGTGTTGATTTCGAGACCTTGGCAAATCCATAACCAGGCAGATCAACCAAGTGGCATCGTTCTGGTATTAGGAAAAAATTAAGTCCCCTTGTTTTTCCTGGGCTGCCACTTACTTTCACCAGGTTTTTGCGCCGCAATAGAGCATTCAGGAGGCTGGACTTTCCTACATTGGATCTTCCGGCGAAAGCAATTTCGGGAAGATCGGAGTCCGGCAGCTGTTTGAGACTATGAACACTGATAACAAACTGAGGATTAGTCAATTCCATTGGCCAACTTCACTACTAAGAGTTTTAAATAGCACAAAAAATATTTTTAGGCCGACTGTGGATGTAGCGAATACCAAAATTGTATTTCATATAACTTTGTTGAGCGGGTATTCAATGATGCCCTGAGCGCCCTCTTTGAGAAGTTTGGGAACGAGGTCCCGAACGATATCCTCTGAGACAACAGTTTCAACAGAAAACCAATCTTGTTGGTACAGATTGGCAATCGTTGGCGCATTAAGACTTGGTAACAGCTTGACCACGTTATCGAGATATTTTTTATCGACATTCATCTTCAGACCAACAATTCGATCGGCGTTGAGCGCCCCTTGAAGCAGCAAGGATATATTATCTATTTTCTGGTGTTTCCAAGGATCATTCCAGGCATCTTTATTGGCGATGAGCTGAGTGTTAGATTCCATGAGCTCATGGATAATTTTCAAACCATGTGCTCTAATCGTTGTTTCTGTCTCAGTAACCTCGACAATTGCATCTGCAAGTCCAGAGACAACTTTTGCTTCGGTCGCTCCCCAAGAAAATTCAACATCAACTTCAATGTTACGTTCATTAAAAAACCTTTTGGTGACGTGCACCAGCTCAGTAGCAATCTTCTTGCCCCGAAGATCCTCGATTGTTTGTATAGTGGAATCACCGGCAACAGCGATAACCCATCTGGTTGGTTTTTGACTGACTTTTGAGTACACCAAGTTTGCGACAATTACTGCATCAGACTGATTTTCTTCGGTCCAATCCTTACCGGTAATACCTGCATCGAGCATACCGCTTTCTATATAGCGTGACATCTCTTGAGGGCGGCAAATCGAGCAATCAAGTTCGGGGTCGTCTATTTTAGGAAAGTAATTCCTGGCTGCAGGCTTTATACGCCATCCTGCTTTTTCAAACAAACCGATTGTGGCATTCTCTAGGCTTCCTTTCGGGAGCCCTAATTTTAATTTTTCCATCGATAAACTCCGGAAGTACTAAGCAATTCTTATTTTTTCTATTTGTAAACGTCTTTTGGGTCAAAAACTCTATTTGCTATGGTGACGAGATCACCATGCTCTTCTTTGCGGAAAAAACATGAAAAATAGCCTTTATGGCAGGCAGCGTTGCCTACCTGCTCAACCTTATAGATAATCGTGTCCTCGTCGCAGTCTATCAGAATGTCTTTGATGAATTGTACATTGCCTGAGGACTCGCCTTTTAACCACAATTGGTTCCGCGATCTACTCCAAAAATGAGCTTTTCCTGTTTTAAGCGTTTCTTCCCACGCCTGGCAGTTTACATAGGCAAGCATGAGTACGGTATTTGATCGATGATCTTGAACAATTGCTGGAATGAGCCCATTTGGCGATTTTTCAAAATTTAGTTTGAGCATAGCGAAAAGTTCTATGTATTTTTCTCTTTAATAACCCTACTTGACTGATACCATTGCCTTAGAGCACTTATACGTTATTTGTATGTGATTCGAGGGCCACTACATTATGATTCTCAGCGAATTTTGTCAAGTTGTTAGGCGGCATGCCATTATTTGACACAAAACAAGCAAATCACTACTATACTGAATCATATGATTATTGCTTCTAAAAGAGCTAAAACAAACAATGAATCTTAATGGATCAGAAGAATGATTGTAATAGGCAGGAATATATGGCTAAAGTGAAAGAGAGCGACACCGTCAGAATTGTTTATATCGGCAAGCTTGATAATGGACACATATTCAAAGAAGTGCACATCGACAATCCCCTAACGGTTAAAATTGGTGAAAGTGAATTGCCTCCGACTGTTGAACTTGCGATCATTGGGATGGAGGCAGGCAAACCCAAAAAAATCAGGATTGCTCCTGATGAAGGTTATGGTCCTCGCTTCAAAGATCTTCTTCATGAACTGCCGGTTCGCAGTTTCGGCAACCGGTTAATCCCAAAACCAGGCATGGTTTTATCGCAAAAAGTCAGCAAAGATGGCAAACAACATACTGTCCCGGCCACGGTTATTGAAGTTAAAAACGATAACGTTGTTGTTGACTACAATCACCCTCTTGCCGGACACCATTTAACGTATGAGCTGACCGTTATCGAGATTAATCCGACTCAATGACTCTGCAGGAAGGCGCATAATATACATATTCTTCATATCATCGTCACCGTGGCCGATAAAGACGATTTCTGGCAGACAATATTTAACAGTCAAACGGGAAATAGTGTCCGGAAGTTTTAATTGTTGCCGGTTTTGATTTTTGATTATATGGCTTCTTAACGGCTCACGGTAATCTGGTATAAACTGGCAGATGCGATAAAGAGGAAGTGACTGCATTTACAACGCACCAAGAGGAGCTAAACCTCATGACCGTCTTTTATAGTAAATATCGTTTTTCATTTCTGTTGTCTTCGCTACTCATATTACTGATGATAACACCTCTGATCCATGAATTTACCATGGTGAGTGTTATTCTCAGCATTTTTCTTAGCTATATCCTGATTTCCAGCGTTTTTACCATATCAGGTAACATGCGTTTCTTACGAATAGCTATTTTGCTGGCTGTTCCAAGTTTTCTTCTCAACTGGCTGTATAGTTATAATCAAAATCTGCTGCTAGAACGAATAGCACTGTCTGGGGATATCATCTACTTCAGCTATCTGATCCTTGCTCTTTTTTTGAATCTAAAACAGGTATCTCAGGTTACCTTCGAAGTGATTGCGGCTGGCCTCTCAGTTTTTCTTCTGCTTGGTTTGCTTTGGTGCTTTATCTTTGCATTAGTAGAGAGTTTTATCCCCGGCTCCTTTTCCGGTATAGACTCAGCAGCAGGCGATCCCCGATTCCGTTTTTTATATTTCAGCTTTGTAACCCTGACAACACTTGGGTATGGAGATATAGCGGCGACAAATCCGATTGCACAGTCCTGGACCGTACTAGAGGCAATTATAGGCCAAATTTACCTCGTGGTGATCATTTCAGGTCTCGTGGCGATTGTTCTCAGTAATAAATTTAAGAAAAAGGAGTCTCTTTAAATAATTACCTGTTACATGTATGCAGCTCTCTTGGGTTATTTTTTTTCATCTAACATCTCAAATGTATACCCTCGTGAGTCGGTGAAGTTGGCTTCATCAAGCATCGCTTTACTGAAATCGGCGTCAGTGAGATCCGCGCCGCTGAAATTAGTCTTATATAGGTCTGCTTTTGAAAAGTCAGCGTTTATCAAAATGGCATTTACAAATGAAGCGCCTTTGAGATTTGCCTCACTGAAATCGACTTTTTCTAGATTAGCTCCTGAGAAATCAGCGCCTTCAAGATCGGCATCTTCTAAATCCTTGCCCGAAAGATCTACTCCCGCAAGGTTGCATCTATAGCACTTGTTTGTATCAAGCAATTGTTCTATCAGTGGTGCGGTAGGATCCGATTCGGTGGGTGATTCGATTGTTTTTGTCTCCGAAGAGTCAGACTGGCTATTTTTTTCATTTATGTCAGAATCAGTTTTAGTGCCATTTTGAGTGACCATTGTCGTCTCTGTAATTTCTGTAGAAGGAATATCTTGCTGCGGCATTGCCTCATTTCCAACTGAATGAGCAATATCTTGGTTAACATCGTTGTTTACACCTAATAAATCATCTTGCACCGGAGCGGCAATGGCTTCAGTACTCTTCTCTTTAGCAGTAGTCTCTGATTTAGTTTCATCAAGAGACTTATCTTTTAATGCGCTGGTTGATGCAAGATCTTCTGGGGTGTCGGCGCTGCTTTCTGATGAATTTATTTGTTGTTGTTCAACCATTCTTTTCTGATCAGTGCTTTTTTTCTGTCTTGGTTCTTCTTGGCCTGCACTTTCTATCAGACCTGTTTCATCGCTAATTGTAGTTGCTGCCTCTGCAATAACCGTGTTTTCTGCATCATTTGTTGTAGAAAGCCCTTCAAGTACAGGCTTCATCTCGTCTGGTTGTTGTTTTTCAGTTGCCACCTTTTTTTGCTCTTCAATTGTAATACTGTTCACCGGGGTAATTGTTTTTACTGGAGGGGCGCCCTGCATATCTGCTTTAGATGGTCTTTCCGTTTCAATCTTTTTTGTCGTTTGTAGCTGAGAATTCTCTATTACCGGAGGTACTTGATGAAAATCTCGGCGATCGGAAATTGCCACTGAGTCCTGCTCTGGGATGGTTTTGGCTTTTTTATCGTCTGGTATATAGGTTTTTTCTTTGATATCTTTCAGGCTTTCATCATCAGAAATACTAACATCGACAAAGGTGCCATCCATTTTACTTCCGACCAGGTAGGCACCAGACAATGTAGCACCTCGGAGATCGGCCCCACTGAGATCCGTATTGGCGAGATCTGCGCCACCAAACTGGGCACCTCGCAATATTGCGCCAGAAAGATTTGCATCAGAGAGATCTGCAAGAAAAAATGTTGCACCCGTTAAATTTGCTCTCTGTAAGTCAGCACCAGACAAATTCAGTCTGTTTAAATCCGCTCCGGTCAGATTACAATCAGGACATTGATTAGTTTTAATGAGTTGATCAACATTCTCTTGCACTTGTGCACTCAGATTATTGACCCCTAAAAAAATTGAAAAAGAAAATGCTATAATGGTCAATTTCAGAGCAAAAGAAAGGTACGTTCGATGTGTTTTAGTTTTCATAGTTGCAGTTATCAGATTAATTTTTTGATTGTCACATACTGGAGCCACTTGCAAAACGCCCTTTTCGTTCAACCTCTGCGTTATGATAAAATTTCTATCCTTGGAATATCGACTATATGCCTGTGGTAAAAATTTTTCACATGGTTTGACTTTGAGCGAAAATCATCATTTTGCTAAAGGTTCACTATTTTTACTTTTTGCCAAGGGAGGACTTCTTCTTGTCTGAGGTTTTCCAAATCCAGGGTGGTATGGGGTCCTTGTATTGCCAAAAACCGATTCCACGCTGCCGCGCCTGTTTCTGGTAAATATACCATTGATCGCAAGGGTGCACTGAACAATAATATATATGTACCCAAGCATGCCCTGTTTTTACCATTTCTTCATTAATATTTGTATGCTCTTTATGTGCAATCACAACTAATCTACCATATTTGTCAATATCTTTTACCTCTAGAGTAAGTTGAGCCTTATCAATTTGCGTCAAAAGAGCCTGTTCTGATTCCGCCGCACCCGGCTGATCGAATTCGGGAGCATCAATTCCCCATAACCGCAATTCAATTGTTTCATTGCCTTTTCGTACTTGTAATGAATCGCCATCAATAACCTTTTTCACTTCTGCATAAATTTTCTCACTATCGTTTTCTCTACCTGAGGCAGCAGCATGGTCGATTAAGCCCATCATGAGAAAAACGAATACAAGTCTCCATCTATCTCTCCGTTCAGGTATCTGCCTGTATATCTTAATAAATGTCATCTTCTAATTGTAGTCAAAATCTTGATAAAATATTTCATGCCCACTTGCTAAATACTTTTGGGCACAGCTTTCTGCTATAACAACCATATTGCCTCTATTGTTGTACTTGTTTATCTCTATAATCTTGAAGAAACTCCAACGGCCACAATTTTTCATACCAAACAGCTCAACTTTTTAGTGTCATTTTTCTGAATGAGTGAAATAGTTTTTGATCTGATCTGGTCTTGGCGATGAACAAAAATTGTTATGCAAGGTCTTAATTACCTGAAATCAACTTGTTATTTTGTAAGGCCATATGCTATAGTAACGAGTAGTATGATAGTGTCCATATTTTGACATCAATTGCTTCGAGACCAAGGCCTCATTGAGGTGCAGATAAAAAACCATTACTTACAGATTCTGCCAAGAAATGATTCTGCCTAAAAAATTGTCCGACTCAGAAGAAGATACCAGGCATTTCCTTGTCAGCCTGCCACTGTTTGACAGTTTTAATGTCGATGAGCTTACCGTTCTTACTCAACATATGAGCTATATTCAACTGCAAAGGGGTGAATTTCTTTTTGTTGAAGGTGACCCAGGTACCTTTCTCGGTTTTGTTGTCAATGGCATTCTTGAGGTGATGAAAAAATCAGAGACTGGTGAAAATATAGTCATTGCTCGCTTGGCAAAGGGCAGCTCTATTGGGGAGATGGCCCTTATTGATAAATCGCCACGTTCTGCAACAGTTGTCGCCAAACAGCCAACGACAATGGTGACGTTGACAGACAAAGGTTTTGATTTACTAACCAGAAAGTCACCAGCTCTTGGTATTAAAGTCATGCAGAAAATTGCCCGACTCCTCAGCCTTAATATGCGAAGAACTTCAAGCAGACTCGCTGATCTGATGCAGCATAATCCATAATCACAAAGTCAGAACTATTATCATGTCCCAAATACCTCGTATTCTCCTTGCATTGCAAGATGGTGCTTACAAAGATGTCCTACCTCTTGTAACAAAAAATTTTACTTCGGATCAGCAAGAAGTTGCTTCAGCCAAAAATTTACAATCCATGCTCTCATCCGATACCTATCATATTCTTCTCCTGGACTGCTCATTTCCTGATCAGCTGCCGTTCGTCCCTTTGCTCGAGAGAATTACAGCTGAACATCCGGAAATGCTCATAATACCTCTCATTCCTGAAGAGAAGGATGATTATATTGAAGCGGCTATCGAACTCAACACGTTTTTTTATATCACCTTACCGCTTGATACCTCTGAGCTGAAAATTGCTCTAAAAAGAGCACAGACGAAATGTTCGCATCACCTAAACTCACGCAGTCATAAAAAATCGGGTAGGCGCTATCCATTCTCAGGTTTTATCGGCAACTGCACGAAGATGCAGAATCTCTTTGAACTGATTTACCGTGTTGCTGATGATGAATTTTCAACGGTGCTTATCAGAGGAGAGTCAGGAACAGGAAAAGAGCTTGTTGCCAAAGCCATTCATTCGAAAAGCAGTCGTAAAAACAACAATTTTGTCCCGGTAAACTGCGCTGCAATTCCTGATGATCTTCTTGAAAGTGAGTTGTTCGGGCATATGAAAGGATCGTTTACCGGGGCCACCCAAACCAAACAGGGACGAATTCAATATGCAGATCGAGGAACACTTTTTCTTGATGAAATTGGCGACATGAAGCCCGCTCTTCAGGCCAAACTATTGCGGGTAATCCAGGAAAAGGAGTTTGAACCGGTGGGGTCCCTCAAGGCAACTCCTGTTGATACGAGGATAGTTGCCGCAACTCACTGTGACCTCGAGAAGCTAGTAAATGAAGGCCAGTTTAGAGAAGATTTGTATTACCGTCTCAGCGTAATACCTATTCAAGTACCGCCACTCCGGGATAGAACTGAAGACATCCCCCTGCTCCTGAATGAATTTATAGACCTCTACACGAGCAAACGGGGACGAAAAAAAGTTGTTTTCTCTTCGCAGTCGTTAGCAATTTTGATGAACTATGAATGGCGGGGAAATGTTCGTGAACTCGAGAACCTCGTTCAACATATGTCCATTTTGTATGGTGGCAGAACTATCCAGCCGAAAGATCTTCCAGCCAAATATACCAAAGATGTTGAGATTGATACACTCCCCCACCATGCAGATCAACTGGTAGATACATCTTTATTTGATCACTCACAGGAAAGAGCTGAACTTCTCGCACCCATATCCCATTCCGGCTCAGAAGTTAACCTCGAAGAAGGGCCAGTCAATTTTAACGATCTGATCAACCAGGTTGAAACCGGGCTAATTATTAAGGCATTGAAGCTTACCTCCGGAAACAAAAAGGAAGCCGCCAGAATTCTCAGTTTAAAGACAACTACGTTGCTTGAGAAAATAAAAAAGAAGGAATTAAACGGTTTGTGGGAAGAAAATTGATGCCGGGGTAATAACCGTTTCTGAACTCATTCAGGCAGCCATCCGCACGATGTTTCGTTGAACTTTCTCGTTGATGTCAGAGCTTTCTGCGGGCATCAACAATATATCATTTACTCCATATTTAGCAGCCTTGATTACCTTCGATCGTGTCCAGTCCGACCCAGTCGCGATAAGAGGGAGCGAACATGCCGAAGCGATTTTGATTACCATGGCAAAAGATTGTTCATCCACTTGTTCCATCACCAGAAATACTGCCCTGAAATTACCTGGAAGAAAAGATTTGACATTTTCCTTGTATGATAATTGCGTAAAGGACAAGCCATTTTCTCTCAAGACGTCTGCAATGCATTGTGTTTCTTTATCTGAATCGCTGATAATAAGCACATCGGAAGAAAAACCGGAGGCTCCCTCATGAGATCTGTTTTCAGACGGATTCTCGTGCATGTCGTTTGCACTCTCCTCTCGTTGAGAAACACTCGAGGTGTCTGCTTGCGAACTCAGGGGCTCAAGTCCGAAGTCAGCTGCGGGCAGCACCATATGGATTTTTCCTAATTCTTCCTCGCCAAGTGTGAGTTTCATGCCACTTATATAATAGCTTTGATCAGGCATGGGTCTGTCGGAAGTAATATCCACTTTCATAGGGATAACAGAAGTCAGCTCTCTGTTTATAAAGCGTATCTTTTTTGGATACTGTTCTTCAAAAACAGAAGAGTAGCCACCCAAAATGATATTAACTATTTCGTCATAGGCATCTTGGTAGTCAAGACTGAAATCACCGTCATTAACTGCCTGTTCAAGCTCACCTTTTGGTATCATAAGCAAAGAACCGCTGACGCGGATAGTATCCTTTAATCTCATGAAAAACCAGCCATTGGTATCAATGTCTCCAATGAGATCTAAATTGGCGATTACCTGTTTACCTGATACTTCATTGAGGAAAAAATCTTGTTTCGTAACAATCTTGTTTTCTATTCCTCCACATGTCATTTCAAGGCCGAGAAGGGCTCCAACTTCTTCTTCGATCGCTCGTCGACTCATATCCAAAAGAGAATCAATGTCAATATCAGCTCTATCACTCTTGCCGGCATCATCTGCGCTTGGGGCTGCATGTTCTTGAGATTCTACCTCTTGGGAAGAATCATTGATGGGTAGATCATGAGTCTGGTCATCGGTATCAATGGATACAGACGAATCTTTGCCCTCATTGCCAACAGTGGTGTCACTCATTGTTTGCTGCTCCCTGGGAAGATCTTACCAGCACCAACGACAGTAGTCTTTTTAAAACCATGTCAGTTGCTTGATGTTGGCTAGCGTATCATGCGGCTGATTATAAGGATCCTGCTTTACACAAATTTCTTTAAAGTAATTATCGGATTAAAAGCTCAGAAGATTAATACTATTGCCAACAATAAAATTAAAGCACAGTTTTGTTTTCCGTTATCAAACCATTACCTCTAGATAATTACAGCCTGGCAACGGAATAGTATGGACTCGTATCGGTTTGCTATCGCTCATGCAGGATGGCAAGACATGACCCCCTCAACCAGATTGCCATTTACCGGTAATGAGAAAGCTCTTGGCGATGATTTAGAATACCGAGCGACTATCTCATAATCGTTGCGCAATGAAATCCTAGTCAATGTTTTGACCTGAGCTTCCGATATTACTATACGGAACCTAAAGAATCTTATATTTGCAGGCATTATGAGCAGTGATGCACACCTGGAATATATCTTGCAGTCAATGACATGAACAGGAGAATCAAACGTATGAAATATTTTTTTATTCTTTTTTGCATACTGCTTTTTTATGGACAATCAGCGTCTGCAGGCCCTGTATTGTCAAAGATGAGCAAATATGAAGACAATGATTCGATTCGTATCTTCATGGCTTTTAATGAGCTGCCTCGTTTCGAGAAAAAGGTGCACAGTAAGCGAATTGATATTGTCCTGAAAGACACAAAGATAGGTCAGGATGCTGTGTTTTTTACAGAAGATGACAAAATCGTTAAGATCCTTACCGAGCAGCATCGGGATTCTGCAATAGTCAGTCTCTTTTTTAGATATATACCCCAGAAAGTTGATGTTTCTGTAAATGCAGAAGATTCACTGGTTATCGACCTGCTGCTTGGAAATCGATTTACACGATCTTACCAGGATTTATCAACACGACTGCAAGGGGTCACGTTGCTTAAACGAGAAACTGACGATTTCTCTAATCCTTTAATTACCTCTAAATATGCACACGATTGGAAAACATTCTTTTCAGACTATGAAACTGGAGTTTCAATCACTGCCCCCGTTAAGATATACATTCCCTCGTTCCCTATAATTCGACTTCTGCCTCCTGGAAAGGAAGAAAACATTGAGCTCATTACAGAAGAAGGCCTTCTGCTTGCAAAAAAGGAGAAATGGGAAGATTTGGTTGGTCTGCTAAAAAACCTGCTGGCAAGCACAACTGATATTGAGGAAAAGAAACTTCTTGCCCTCACTTACGGTGAAGCGCTGTTGCAATTTGGTAATTATGAGGGGGCATATAAACAACTGTATTTATTAAGCACTACCTACACGAGAGAACAAGTAGGAATTCTTGCCTCATATCTACTCAGTATATTGATGGCAACCAATGACGACCCTTATAGCGCCAATTTTCATTTGAGAAATTTACAGAGTAAAATCAGAACTGATCATCCCCTTGCATCTTATCACGCTCTATCTCTGGCAGAGACCAGTTTGGCTACCGGACATCTTGAAAACATGAAACGATCACTGGATCGTGATGATATAGCCTATCCAGATGAAATTGCCTACTTACGTGAATTGCGTCAGGCAGACATGTATTATGCAGAAGATAAATCGATAAAAGCCTATGTGGCTTATCAGCTTGCCTTAAAAAACGTTGAAGTGGAAGAGCATCCCTACTCGCTTAATGGTCTTTGCAGCACCCTCTATGATCAAAAATTGTTTCAGGATAGTGCCGTCTGTTATGAAAAACTTGGTGAGATGGTTCCAGACAGGAATCAGTTGGCCATGATATATTTCCGGGAGAATATGGCGCGCCTGCATGCCTCAGAAGATAGTGACCAGCTTATAAATAATTTTGGCAGAGTTGAGGACACCTTTCCAGGCACAGAAGGAGCCTTTAGAGCTGCTTTGAAGAAAAATGACCTTCGCTATCTTACCAACAAAAAGTGGTCAAAAACAGCTATGCGCTATTATAACGCCCTTGGTGAAAAGTCAAATTATCGTCGAGTCAGTGAAGAGAGTCTTTTTAAAGAAGCTCTTCTCTATAATTTTACAGGAGATACCCAGAAATGTATTGAATTGACTATGTCAGTCCTAAGAAACTTTCGCAGCGGGCCGCTTCGAGAAAGTGCTCAGGCGCTGCTTATACAGATATTGCCGGATGTGCTGCAGCGGCTTGTGGACGAAGGAAAGTATATGGAAGCACTTGCACTCGCCAGACAAAACCGTCAACTGTTCATTAATAATTGGATTGACATTAATCTGCTCGCAGGCCTTGGCCATTCATATCAGCAGCTGGGTATATATGATGAAGCATTGAGGATTTATCTTTATCTTACCGAAATAGCCAATGCTGGGGAAAGAGAAGTATATTTTCTTTCACTCACAGAAATTGCATATGAAAAAGGGGCTTATAACCTTGTTGAAGAGTACGCGGCTCAATATGGCTTTTATTATCCCAATGGACAACATCACGATACCATATTGTTTCGCCGTATCAAAGCCTTATATGCTAATGATCAGATTGATAAGGCAATCAGTTTACTGCCGGAAACATTACCAGACATGGTAGAATTCAAACTTCTCGCCTCATTGTTGTATTTTAATCAAAACCGATATCAAGAAGTTGTTAGCATCCTGATGAATATATGGCAGCAACAAGCTCTTTTACCTGAAAAGCATACGTTTATTCTTGCTGAAAGCCTATTCCGAATTGGCAGAAATGATGAGTCGGAAGCTTTTTTTGCCAAGGTAAGCACAGATGAGCAATTTCAGGATTTTTCTCTTTACCGACTTGCTGAAATATCCAAACAAAAAGGAAATTCGGGAGACGCCCTAGAAAAAATCAGCCAAATCTCTGAAAATACAAACAACAATTTATGGAAGAGATATGCAGATAAAGAGTTGCTATACAACCAGATCATTTCAAGCCTTTAGGAGTAACCGATGAACCCTCTCAACCTCCTTGACACGAGCTCACTGCTCTTGAGTAAATCACTTGATCTCTATTCTGCTAATCAGCGGGTGATCGCTTCAAACATAGCTAATGCGGAGACCCCTGGGTACTCCCCTGCCCGTTTTGAGTTTGAAGATGAATTAAGAAATGCCTTAACAAAATCAAACCCGGCCCTTGCAACCACACAAGTCGGCCATATTCCGCATGCAGTATCATCGATCGAACAGGTAAAGGGCTCAATTACGAGCGCTCCTGACAATACCGGCATCGGTGATGAGAATGGGGTAAGCGTAGACGAAGAAATGATAGCTCTCTCAGAAAACCAGATACGATATGAAACGGCGGCGCAACTGCTTAAAAAGAAATTCAGTCTACTCAAGTATGTGGTTCAGGGTGGGCAATAATCGATAATCGTATAGACAGCAGATATGAGGTTGTCCCATAGGAGATGGTCATGGATATATTTAGCAGCTTTAAGGTAAGTGCTTCAGCGCTGAAAGCGCATAAAACTCGTTTAGACACGATAAGTTCCAATATTGCCAATGTTGAAACGACCTCTACACCGGAGGGTGGCCCGTATAAAAAGAAATCGGTCTATTTTCAGAGTAAACCTATTTCTTTTAAAGAACGGTTGGAATCTACCCTCAACAACGCCATACAGGGTGTGGAAGTAACAAAAATAATGGAAGATGATGATCCGCCCCGTAAAGTATATAACCCGTCACACCCAGATGCTGGCGAGGATGGCTATGTCAGCATGCCAAATATCAGTGTGGTCAAGGAAATGGTTGATTTGATGTCTGCCACAAGATCGTACCAAGCAAATGTTACGACGATCAAGTCTGCAAAACGAATGGCCATGAAAGCCCTTGAAATCGGGAGGTAATAAATCATGACGATTTCACCGATTACGAGCAGCATCTCGGCTACAACGCCGGAGCAAACAAAAACAGATGGAATCTCAAAAACAGAACAAAATTTTGCTGATTTTATCACTTCCAGCATCAAAGAGGTTAATCAGGCTCAAATCAATGGCGATCGTGCCATTGAAGATTTATACACCGGTAAAG
Organism: Desulfobacterales bacterium; assembly: GCA_013042695.1. Taxonomy (GTDB): domain Bacteria; phylum Desulfobacterota; class Desulfobulbia; order Desulfobulbales; family Desulfocapsaceae; genus JABDPQ01. The sequence continues at coordinate 13,917 of JABDPQ010000676.1, forward strand.
CTGAAAACTTGCATGATGTGATGATATCCGTGGAACAGGCTGATCTTTCTTTGCGCATGCTGGTGCAGGTTAGAAACAAAGCCTTGCAGGCATATGAAGAAATCATGCGGATGCAGGTGTAATTTTTTATTCGCTCGATCTCATTACTTTGTCAGAATAACGATATATAGGAAGCAATATGGCTACAGAAGATACCGCATCAAGCGAAAATGGTACTGTTTCAGAAGCTCAAGTAACACAGAGAAAAAACCTTCTGACGTTGATAAGAGAATGGCCTCTGCAAAGAAAAATCGCTCTTGGTGCAATTACGGTGCTATCTATCGGTGTGTTTGCCTTTCTGATACTGCAGGCACGAGTAGCAGATTACCAGCTTCTTTATGCCAACCTCAGCGAAGCAGATGCAGGTTCGGTTGTCAATTGGCTTAAATCCCAGAAAATTCCCTATGAACTCAAAAACTCCGGTAGAAATATCTGGATAGGAGCAGACAAAATATATGAGACGCGTCTCGATCTTGCCTCAAATGGTCTGCCTAGTGGTGGCGGTGTAGGATTTGAGGTTTTTGATAAACAAAGTTTTGCCCTTACCGATTACGTGCAAAAAGTAAATTACACCCGAGCTCTCCAAGGTGAGCTGGCGCGCACGATCACATCTCTCGCGCCGGTTGAATCGACCAGAGTTCACTTGGCCCTTCCAGAAAAACGGCTCTTTAAAAATCAACAGAAAAATCCAACCGCTTCCGTCATCATTACCATGTCAGCAGGCAGAGAACTTGATCCCAACCAGGTTGAAGGCATTATTCATCTGGTTTCTGGCTCCATAACCGGTCTTATGCCCGAACATGTTAAAGTAATTGATTCAAATGGAGTCGTTCTTGAGGGCGTTAATAAAAAGGGTGAAGACAATCTACTCTCAGTAGATATCCTCGCTTATCAACAGGAAGTTGAGCATCGTCTTGAGATGCGTGCCCAGGATCTATTGGACACCATCATGGGAAAAAACAAGGCTATGGTACGCGTTACCGCTGTGCTTGATTTCAATAAAGTTGAAAAAACCCAGGAGCTCTTTGACTCAGATGAACCAGTAATAAGAAGTGAACAGGTCAACCAGGAGAATAGTGGTTCTCAGACGAGCGGAGGCATTCCCGGTGTGCAGTCAAATCTTCAGGGAAATACCAGCTCCCAGAGTGGTTCTTCTCCTCCAAGCAATAGCTCCTCACGTGTTACAAATTATGAAATCAGCAAAACCATCAGTAAAATTGTTGCTCCGGTAGGAACGATTCAAAATCTCTCAGTCTCCATTCTCGTTGCAGACCGCGAGGTTGCCGGAGAAGATGGAGAAACGATGACCACAGCCCCACTTGCTAAAAAAGAGCTACAATCTATAGAAAAAATGGTTTCTAGTGCACTTGGTATTGATTCAGCGCGAGGAGATAAAATCAATGTTGTTTCAATGCCTTTTAATGATGCTCCACAAGATGCAGAAATTGCAGAGAAACTTCCTTCCCGCTTGATTTATGAATACTTGCCGGTGGCTAAAATTGCCCTGATTGCCATTGGTGCCCTGCTTTTTTATTTTCTTCTCCTGCGTCCAATTATCAAAACCATGAGAACCGAAGTAGTCCAGCATTATAAGACGGTTAAGGAAATGGAGAGAGAACGTCTCGAGCTTGAAAAAGCACAATATGAAGAGGAGTATAAAGAAAAGCCACTTGAGGGAGAGGATGCTGTCAGAGCATTGAGAAGAGAAGTGAAGCATAACCCGATACCAACAGCATACATTATTAAAAACTGGTTACAGGAATCATAGCCCATGGCAATCGAATCACTTACTGGCTTGAATAAGGCAGCTGTCCTGCTTATTTGTCTCGGTGAAGAATCTTCGGCGAAAATTTTTCAGGAACTGTCAGATGATGAAGTTCGAAAGGTGACCAGGACAATGGCTACCATCGATCATATTCCGATAGATATTAAACAAAAAGTTTTTGCACTCTTTTCAGAAGCTCAGGAAGAATTTGCCGGGCTTTTTGTCAAAGGAACTGAATTTGCCAAAAAAGCAATCGTTGCAACTGATGCTGGCAATAGAACGAAAAATCTTCTCGATCAGTTTATTTCTGGAACAGAGACAAAATCACTCGAAACCATCGCACTTATGCAGCCTCGTATGGTGGCGGGTCTTCTCGAAAAAGAACATCCCCAGACTGTCGCCCTTATTTTGTCCACGCAGCATGTAGAGCATGCTGCTGAAATTTTGTCGCATCTGCCGGAAAAAATGCAATCAGATGTGGTATATCGTATAGCCAGACTTGAAAAGGTCTCTCCAGAGGTCCTTAACAATATAGATGATGCTCTGCATCGCGAGATTGGCCTTGTGTCAGGCAAGGAAAGAAAAGAAATTGGCGGCATTGATAAGGTTGTAGACTTGCTTGACAACATGAAAAATAATCTCGACGCTGACATTCTTGATGCCATTGAAGAAACTGATTTTGATATGGCTGAAGAAATACGTAAGAAGATGTTTACCTTTGAGAACCTGGTTGCTCTTGATGGCCGCTCACTGCAAATGATTCTGCGCGAAATCAATAATGACTCGCTGACACTTGCTCTAAAGACCGCCTCAGATGAAATGAAGGAGAAGATTTTCGCCAACATGTCTAATCGTGCAGCAGATATGATCAGGGATGATCTTGAGGCAATGGGGCCGGTACGACTCTCAGAAGTTGAAACAATGCAGCAATCCATCGTCAAAATCGCCATGAAACTTGAAGAAGAAGGAAAACTCGTACTCAATTCGGGAGGCGGTGATGAGCTCGTCTAGGGTTTATAAAAATCTAGAAGGGTTTCAGCCAGAACAGCTTGTTTCACCCTCTGAAAAAGGCAATAATGGCTGGCGGCCAGCAACGATTTCTAAAGAAGCTACAGAATCAGATGATCAGATACAAGAGCAAGTAGATACGCAAATCATACAAAATGCCGACCATGGCCAGGTAGACTCAATACCAACAGACGAGCTCTCTTCACCCCAAGTAGACCAACCAAATGAAACAGAAGAAAATGGTGATGATATCCAGCAGCAGATGGAATCAGCCCTTGAAGCCATGCCAACGCCTGCTGAAATTGAAGATATCAAAGAGAGCGTCTTTCACCAGGGAGTGCAGGAAGGTCTACGTCAGGCAGAAGCTGACTACGGCTCAAGCACTTTAGCGCTGTTTCAAGCCTGTGAACAACTCAGCTCGATTAGAGAAACAATTCTGGTAAATAGTAAAAGTGAACTGATTGAAATGATCATTGCCTTCTCTGAAAAGATTATCAGACATTCTGTTACGGAGCAGGACCAAACCATTATTGATACTGTCGAAGAGGCCATGCATCAGGCAGTTAAATCAAGTGAGTTTTATATTTTTTTAAATCCCGAAGATATGGCAGCAATTAAAGAGCGCTCAAACGATTATGTTGCCGGTCTTAACGGTCTTGAAAATATTATTGTCAAGTCTGACCCTGCAATTGAACGTGGTGGCTGCAGAATTGAGTCTGAAAACTGTACGGTCGATGCGACCATGTCGAGCCAGTTGGAAATACTTAACGATAGCCTCAGAGAAGATCGATAGAAAATCGACAAAATCCAGAAATAAAGACATGCTTTTTAATACTGATCTCATACAATCCGCCAATCCTATAAAGGTTTGGGGCAAAGTTACCCGAATAGTTGGCCTGGTTGTTGAGGGTTACTGCCCTCATGCATCCGTTGGGTCACTTTGCGAAATATTACCGCTTGATGGCGGCTCTCCTGTTCATGCTGAGATTGTCGGGTTTCATGATCTTCGCGCTCTTTTGATGCCGCTTGGAGATCTCAGGGGACTCGGGCCAGGCAGTTTGATACGGACGGTCAAAGACAGTGCTACGGTAAAGGTGGGGAGTAACCTGCTCGGTCGTGTTATTGATGCCATGGAACATCCTCATGATGGTTTGCCTCCACCTGCCCTGTCTGATGAACGACCGTTGTATGCGTTACCGCCAGGTCCGATGAAACGGAAAAATATCACTGAGACACTTGATTTGGGAGTACGTGCAATTAATGGCCTGGTAACCTGCGGCATGGGTCAGCGTATGGGCATCATGGCAGGTTCTGGAATTGGTAAAAGCGTACTTCTCGGCATGATGGCCCGGTATGCCAGAGCTGATATAAATGTTATTGCCCTTATTGGCGAGCGAGGCAGGGAAGTTCGCGAATTTATCGAGAGAGATCTCGGTAAAGAAGGGCTTTCCCGATCAGTTCTTGTAGTTGTAACATCTGATCAATCTCCCCTTCTTCGCATGAGAGGAGCCTTTGTTGCAACTGCGATAGCAGAGTATTTTTGTCAGCAAGGCAAAAATGTATTGTTGATGATGGATTCTGTTACCCGCTTTGCCATGGCCATGAGAGAGATCGGCCTTGCTATTGGCGAGCCGCCAACAACCAAAGGATATACCCCTTCAGTATTTGCGACACTTCCAAAGCTTCTGGAACGAGCGGGGAGATTTCAAGGACAAGGGTCGATTACCGGCTTATACACGGTTCTGGTCGATGGAGATGACCTTACCGAGCCTGTTGCAGATTCTGTTCGTTCAATTTTAGATGGCCACATCGTGCTTTCTCGTGATCTGGCCGCACGGAATCATTATCCAGCGATCGACGTATTGAACAGTACAAGCAGGGTTATGAGAGATATCACCACATCACGCCACCTGGAACTCTCTGGTCGGGCACGTTCCATCCTGGCGACACATGCCGAGGCAGAAGATCTCATTAATATAGGCGCCTACATGAAAGGCTCAAATCCCAAGATTGATTATGCGATAAGCAAGATAGAATTCATAAATAAGTTTCTCAGGCAGAATTTTGATGAAACGACATCATTTAAGCAAACGATTGAAGAGCTTGGGCTTATTCTTAGTGAACGAAAGAATGAGGGAGATATTTCCAAGCAAAAAAGACGGGAAACAGACAAGTCATAATAAAACCCAGTTCTGAATAACGATCATGAAGCCGTTTTCCCTCGATGTCGTATTGAAGTATCGTAAACGCCAAAAAGATCGGGCACGAAATCGATACCAAGAAGCACAGAATCAGTACAACATTGTCAAACAGGAGCTTCTCGCACAACAAGCCAAACGAACATCTCTGGTAAATGATTTGAGTCAATTACATCTACAAGGGATAGATATTACAAAACATATTAGATACGAAAATCATATCGAACTATTGCAGGCAGAGATCGACCTGCTCAAGGAGAAACTTAAAAAGAAACAAGAAAAGATCGTTCGTGAAAGAACGTTTCTCTTAAAAAAGAGCCAAGAACATAAAGTAATGGATAAACTCAAAGAGAAACAGAACCTCGAGTGGCAACAACACCTTGAAAAGAAAGAGGCCACCATGACCGATGAAATGGCCATATTATACAGAAATAGATAAACTTATCTTCATATGAAAAATAGATCAAATAAACACCTGCGACCGAAACCTTATCTGACCACTCAGCTTATCAATTTGATGATTTTTAGTGGCATGTTGCTCTGTTGTGATGTTTCTGAAAGCTTTTCAAATGAAGCTTCACCTGAGAAAGTCTTCTCCTCCGTTGAGGAAAGAAGGTTGCATGCAACCATACAAGAAGAAAGGGAAATAATTCTTGAGGAGAAAAAAGCGATTGCTCTTAAAGAAAAGGAACTAAAGACCCTAGAAGATGCTGTCGATAAGAAACTTGCCGAGATTGATAAAAAGCTGGTGGAACTCCAGAATCAGACGGAGGAGCTGGCTGAATTGCTCGACCAAAAAGACGTTGCCGAGCTTCAGAAAATTCAGGATCTCAGCAAAATATATGAAAAGATGGATCCAGCCAAAGCCGCTCTGGCACTTACCGGTCTGGATCAAAAGACTGCAGCCGAGATTCTGGCTCAGATGAAAGTAAAAGCAGCAGCAAAAATACTCGATAGCCTGAGCAAGCAAAAAGCAACAGAACTGAGCAAAACGTTTTCAACCATACAACGAGAGTGAACTAAATGGATATCACCCCAATCGCCCCCCTCCTTGAAAAAGACTTTGCACCTCAAGTCGATAGCAAATCTCAGCTGGGCGAAAAGACGGGGTCCACTTTCAGCGGAGTTGAAACTCTTGGCCCAGAAAGAGATTTCGAAAAAGTCCTCGGGCAAACAATTACCACAAAAAAAGGCGAGCCAGCCTCAAGCGCAGATACGAAAGACCCTGCACGTTCATTTGAGTCAGATGACAATCTCAAGCCCCCATCCATCCAGGCTGAACCCTATAACTTGTTTCAGCAATCACTTGAATTGCTTAATGATTTCGATGCTCTGTCTGAAAATATTTTCTCAAACCTGGTCAACGGTGACAACAAGGTTATAACATCACTTCCATCAGCCGAATATCAGCCATTTCCAGTAGAAGACGAGACGACAACAGCGTCGACTGATTTTTCGTTTATAAACCAGATTTTTACAGCACTATCCAATATAGTGCATGGCAGTTTCGATTACTCTCCAAAGGTTTCAGAAACCGCTATTGCCGACACTGGGCAGATAGATCCAGAATTGTCATCATTGGTTTCGGGATTAGGAACACGTGCAGGCGCTAAGCCCAATGTGATGCCATTTTCTGATCATCGCCTGGATCATCTTTCATACAATTTCAAGCTGATCAGCAGTTCTGGCGACTCGGCCCCCTACAAAGAATCATTTTCTGTTAAGGCCCATTATCTGTCGTTCTATCCGGCATCGGCCAACGGAGCAGTAACTGCCGATGCAGCATCTAATTCTCAAATTGGACCGCAAGAAGCAACTCAAAATCAATTCGGGTCGCAAGCAAACAGTGCAAACAGTGAACTTGAGAACATACCTCACACTCCGCAATCAACAACGCTTGTAGCCTCCCAGAAACCGCCTAATTCATATTTAACTGCAAAATTTGTATCGATTTCCCTACATACTCCAGCAGTAAAAGATTTTGCCACTGCAGGTAGAGATCAGCAACAATCCTCGATGCTTCTTGATCAGCTTGAAAAACTTGTTGGTCAAAATAATGATAAAGTCGATATGACTGTGTCACGCACGATATTAGACAAGCAAGTCTTCCCAGGATATTTAAACCAATCATTAGGCGCCCATCCTACGGTTATGAGTCCGAACAACGATGAGGTTGCCCTGTTAAACAGCTCGTCAATTTTACCTGAAACAATTTTCCGGCAAAATTCAGAATCACTACAGCCTGCGCTTCGTCAGGATATTCAAGCACAGTATTTAAACACCAAGACAGCACCAGCCGATAAACAAATGGAGAACCAGAGCAACACTGACAAATCTCAGCAGGATAATAGCGCAGCTAAACAACGCGCTTCGTCATCGCCGCTTAGCCCATCAGCTCATTCCACAAGTGATGCTGCACTGACAAATAATGGTTTTTCCGCTCAGGTACAGGGAGCTTTGCAGCCGCTAACAGAAACTTCAGCAGCTGCCCCAATGCAAAGCACCCCAACACCGTTTATGGTCCAGGAAGATGATGTAATTCAACAATTACTACAACGCTTTACGTTACACTCACGGCTGGAGACCAGTAAAATGAGTCTTAAACTTCACCCGGCAGAGTTGGGTAAGTTAAAAATAGATGTCGTCGTTAAACAAGACTCTCTTAAAGCTAATATTTTCGCACAAACTCAGCAGGCACATGACATCATTGATAAACACCTTCCACGCCTGAAAGCGATTTTACAGGAACAGGGGTTAGAAGTAGATGAATTAGTTGTCTTTTTAGAGTCGGATTCAATCGAAAACTTCGACAAACAAAACAGTAGCTTGTTTCAACAACAATTAACTGATTTTCAACAACAGCATAACCGTGCCGATACCGGCATAACCGAACAATCATTTGAAGAAACTATTGAAACGACTGGCCAAGAAACTTCAAGCGTAAATCTGACTATTTAGGGAGTAGTATCGTATGAGCTATATAGAATCCA
>JABDPQ010000679.1 GCA_013042695.1 Desulfobacterales bacterium
GACCTAGGGTCATATAAGTACGCTGCCGGGAGCCCCTCTTCATTTCCATGGTCAAGCACAAAATTGTGGTCGAAACCGCCCTCAACCAAGTCGGCCGAACTGGTATCTGACAACGCCTGGCCTATGTGTTGTTCAGCTCGAAAGTCAAATGAGGAGTTCTCAACACTTTTTAATGAACCAGTTGGCAGACACTCTGAATCAACCGGAGTATAGCCTTAAGCATTAATGCAAAGCAGGTGGTCAAGAATGGTTCCTTCTCCCGCCAGGTTAAAATAGCTTTGCTGGGTAAGATTTACGATTGTTCTGTTGTCAGTTGCGGCGTTATATTCAATCAGCAGTCCATTTTCTGCGGTTAATAAATAGAAGACCTGAATATCAACAGTCCCCGGGTATCCCTCCTCGCCATCAGGACTCGTATAAGACAATGCCACACCGCAACCACGCGGCTCCCGGACCGGTTGCGCCTCCCAGATTTTTTTATTGAATCCTTCTGCTCCGCCATGGAGATGATTGGCCCCATCATTGCAGGTAAGCTGGTATTTCCTGCCGTCAATCTGAAAAGAACCCTGGCTGATTCGGTTGGCATAGCGACCAACCAGACAACCCATATAGCTGGTATCGTCTACATATTCTTCAAGTGAGTCATATCCTAAAACAATATTTTCAGGCACCCCCTGACGATCAGGAGTTTTAATTGAGGTAATGATGCCACCATAGTTTGTCAGCCCGACAACCAGACCATTACCATTAGCGATAGTGTATAAGTCGACGTCCTTGTCACCCAATTGGCCGAATATTTCTCTGCTAAGCTGCACCGCCTATCTCCCATCTCTCAGAAGGATGTAATATGATCATATCGTTGGCCTCTCAGTAAGCCACAAGACCTTGTGGTTCACACGTTTCCCTCTGTTATTGTATCAATAAGTGCTAGCAATAAACAAATGCCTTACATAGCAAATAATATTAAATAGTTGTAAGGACGAAAAACAAAATTCCAGGTGAAATTTTTATCGATTTGGACCATCAAGTATGCTTTTTCATCCCAATACGCTCAGATCTATAAGCAAACTATTCAGGTATGCCCTCTGAGGCAGAATAGCACCCTTTTCAATCAGGAACCGAAGATCTCACTCACCTATAGAAGCGTTGGCAAACAAGTAAATCCCCGGTAAGGCAGAAAATGGATAACCTACCGGTCAGTAAAGCTAACCAGCTCATAAGAATGATCTGACAAATCTGCGATAAGCAATCTATTTTGCAGACGCGCCTTTTTTGTAACAATCAATGTAATAACTTCAGCACACTCAAGGGCAGCCATGGTGATTGCAGTGTATGGCAGCGTACCCAAAAATTTTTCTACACCTTTCTGAGGCACCTGCCCAGGCTCTCCATAAATTTGCGAAAGACCGTAATCACCGGGCAGTATAACCAGGACTTGACCGGAGGTTCCTCCTATTGCCGCTGAAACCAGGGGTATGCCAACTACTCGACATCCTTTTTCGAGCAGAAATCGATCAGGAATACTATCAAGACAATCAACTGCCAGGGTAGTATTGTTCAAAAGGTCCAGATAATTATCCGGTGTAAGAAACTGAGAAACGGTTAACGTGTCAACAGCGGGATTCACCATAGATACACGCTCGGCCGCAACTTCTGCCTTCGATCTGTCAAGATCTGCCACACTCGAAAGTAGCTGTCGGTTGAGATTGCTGTCCTCAAAGCAATCACCATCAACGAGGGTTAAGCTGCCAACTCCGATTCGTGCTAAAATCTCAGTAACGGTCCCTCCTAAACCGCCAAGTCCGACAATGATCACGTGAGCTTGCAGAAGCTTGAGTTGATCAGCGGTTGAAAGGCTTCGCTGATTTCTGGCATAGCGCTCAGGAATGATACCATTCTCAAGGGCCATTTCCTGGATCTGATGGTGACTTTGTGCCGTTTCCTGCACCAACCTCTTCTCATCGTTAAAAAGCAGCGACTGATAGGATGAACCATCAGGCCGCTTTTTAGATGCAGACGCCGATTTCAATTTCTGCAGTAAAGGAGTCTTAGTCATTGTCTTCAGTAACTTCAGTAGAAAAGGTCTTGGTATATTCAGGTACTTTGTAAAAAGGTCGGCTCAGCCTTTTTTCCAGCTTTTTTCTTCACCTCTTAGCAAGCGGCCAATATTTTCGTGATGTTTAAACCAGATAAGCAGTGCTACGAAAAAGCCGGTCAGTATTACTTCTAAGGGCTGCCCAAGAAACCAGAGCCAGAGAGGAAACAGACCAGAAGCAAGAAGAGATCCTGCAGACACAAAGCCGCTCGCGGCAACCACGCCAACGAACACGAGCAGACTGATGCCAATGGCTGGCGGGGATAAAAAGAAGAAGACGCCAAGTCCCGTCGCCACCCCCTTTCCTCCCTTGAAACCGAGATAAACGGGAAACATATGCCCAACTACTGCCATGATGCCGCATAGCAAAACCCAGATGTTCTGTCCCGATCCTTCAGAGATGTACTGAGAGCTGAGGAAAATAGGCAGAAACCCCTTGAGACAATCCAATAGCAAGGTCACTAACCCGAGTTTTTTCCCAAGCAGCCGGTTTACATTTGTTGCGCCGATATTGCCACTTCCGCCTGCACGTACATCAATTCCCGCCAATTTACCGATCAGCAAACCAAATGGTATGGCCCCCACGAGATAACTTGCAATCGGAAAAAGGATGTTCATACTATACCTGTAGTTACAGAGTTACGCGCCTATAACAACAATGGTACTGTAATAGTTTCTCGGTAACTTGGCAACAAAGGGTGACAATTGATCGATTTATTCATTTCTGGCGAAGTCAATGGCCATATGGTACTAATTCCCAACCCACACTTAACGAAGATGAATGTATGAGTGCACCCATGAAAATACCATTGTATCAAATACAGTCTCTGGCGACTACCAATCAGTCATGGAGAATCCAGAATCTGACGGTGCCGCTCGAAACTGATAACCATTAAAAACAGTTAGCCGACAATACCAATGACCCTACAGAAAATCATAGAATACCCCGAACCTCTTCTGCGGTTTAAAGCCCGGGAAGTTGCCAACTTTGATGAGACACTCAGCGTGCTTATCGAAGATATGGCAGAAACCATGTTTGACGCACCAGGCATCGGTCTTGCTGCACCGCAGGTAGCCCAATCATTGCGGTTGATCGTTGTTGACACTACTCAGCCGGGTGAAGACAAACAATATATGGCCTTAGTCAACCCGGAAATTATCGGGCATGAGGGGGAACAGATCGATGAGGAAGGGTGCCTGAGTGTTCCTGAACTGACTGCTAACGTAAAGCGATTCAAAAAAATTACCGTGAGGTA
>JABDPQ010000680.1 GCA_013042695.1 Desulfobacterales bacterium
GTGGACTATAAACTCGGGACGAGCGGCTTTTTGTATCGATCCAACAAGTTGATGTATGATCAGGCAACACAATCGTTATGGAGCACGGTGAGAGGTGAACCAGTTATCGGTCCTCTTGTAGACAAAGGAATTGTACTTGAACACGTAAGCATGGTTACAACGACTTGGGCTGAATGGAAACGCCGTCACCCAGATACTACTGTGCTCTCCTTGAATACCGGGCATCGACGTGACTATGGCGAAGGTGTAGCATACCAAAGCTACTTTTCCAACGATCAATTAATGTTTAACACTCCATTTCGAAATAACCTACTTAAGAATAAACAAGAAGTACTCGCCTTAACATTTCCTGCATCGCCGCAAGAACAATTGGCAATAGACACTAACTTTTTAAACAAAAACCCATTATATAAAAATCAAATCGGGCAGCAGAAATTGATTGTACTCACTGATAGCAGCGGTGCAAACCGCGTGTATGACCCTAAAGACATTAACTTTGTATCTTATGACCGCGACAGTAGGGTAATTGACAGCGATGGTCATACCTGGCAAATGAGCGAAGATAAACTTGTATCTCCCAACAGTGATATCTCCCTGCATAGACTTCCCTGCCGCAGAGCTTTTTGGTTTGGTTGGTACGCTGCTTTTCCTGGTACCCGCCTGGTCAAATAATGAGCGAAAAAGCAAGAGCAGCCCTCTTACCCTGTTAATTGTCTAGCAACTGATCTCAATTTGCCCAACTCTTCTACAGGCTGTTGTCTTGCAGCGAAAAAGGCACGCACGCGGCCAGTTATATCGGTCTTACTCGTAACCCGCGAGCAAACACTTGCTAGGATTGCAGCTACCGGTTCACAAGACAAAAACTAGTTCATGAGAACATCTCGGGCAGCATTAATCTTGGCGGTCAGAAAGGCAGAGCCCCCGCCGTCGGGATGAACCCCTTTTATAAGTCGTCTCCAGGCCTGGTGGATCTCTTGCTGCGAGGCTCCCGGCTCAAGGCCAAGTATCTTGTACGCCTCCTGTTTGGTCATAGCGTCAAAACCAGATGCACTGCCCTGCTCACTGAAAGAATCAGAATCAGCACGTTCCCGCCAATCGGGGTGGTAGCGGTCAAGGAAAGATACAAGCAAGGCGGTACTGTCTGAATCGGAACAAATTTCTTGATAAAGCGACAATACCTCCTCCTCATTTAAAGAAGAAAGGCGGGTCCCCTTCATGCGACCAGTCAACACCGTGCCATCCATTTCCCCTGTATCATGATCAAGTTCCATTTCTAGGTTTGCCGAGCGGACTGTCGATTTTCGTCCGCCAGACGAGGTGACCGGTCGCGTCGACTGACTGCGACGCCACCATGAAAACCCAAGAACTATCATAGGGACCCCAATCACCCCACGTCGAAAAAAGGTCAGCAGACCTCCCAATACGATAAGGATGAGCGGCCCGTAACTTGTTAGAAAAGCAGCACTTTTATGAGCTGGATTTGTAAGAATCAGCCAGAAAAAGCCGAGCAACACAACAAACAGAATTATAACATACAATGCCATTCAACTTTCCTGATTACCAACGGGGTGAAAGATCATTTCTTCATTTGCTCAAGGAGTAAACGCGCCTTCTGGCTGCCGCTGTTTGAGAGAGCTTTTAATCCCCCTCTCGCATAGATGGCAACCGCACCGAGAAGTTCGGCAAGTTCCTTCGCCGAGTCAGGCCCAAGCCGAAAATAGGCTCCTCCCGTGAGACGGGCCATTTCACGAAAACCATTTTCAGCCGTCACGTCATGACCCTCCTGAAAGAAAAAGCAGCGCACCCCCTTTAAACCGAGTTCACCCGCTTTCTGACAAAGAAGGTCAATACTCTCCTCAATCGCATCACCGATGAAAACCAGTGCCGAGACATTTGCTTTCGTTGTTTCACGATGGGCGTGGTCGAGGACTTTAACGAGTTGTGTATATCCACCTCGACAGTGGATATTGAGCATCAGGTCGCGTAGTGCGGCAGAATTAATCACCCACTTCGAGGCACGACATTCACCAAAGCCTCGAAAAAACACCAATTGAACCGACAAACCACCCGCCTTGCCCACTGCATCAAACATCGATGACTGGATAGTCATTGCCCTGGTCCAGGTTGGTTGCCGGCTCATGGTGGCATCCAATGAAAAAATCAGTCTTCCGCTCTGGGACTCGCCTGCCTGTGCGGCAGCCTTCAGAAAAGAGGCGATCTCTCTGGAAGATGATTTTTCTTGAAGAGCTCTATGCCTTTTTTCAGTGGAAGTAATTTCTTTGTCTTTCATGCCCTGCTCCATATTTCACGTTAGCCAATCATACACACAGAAAATATTGTCGAAATATCTTCATTTCAACCGTTATATGCCGAAGGGAGAAAATAAAAGGCTTTCTACGCCTATAATTGCTCTATTCCAATCTCACTTTTCTGTAGCGATACATCTTGTTCCACAATTCAGAAGTGTCTGCTTTTCCTTTAGTTGACAGGAAATTATTGATGCCGGCCGCAGCCAAAGCGTGTGGGTGCTTATGCCTGCGGGTTAAATCAACAAAGGTATATATAGCTGAGACATGCCTGCTATACTGGAAGGATTTGCGCACACTTCTTATACTCCTTAGAGTTATCGAAACCATATAATATTGAACATAATATTTGGTTAACAATGAGGTACGTAGGATCCGTTTGTGATTATATCAATTCCATTTTAGATAGAGCGTTTTAAAAGTGTCTATGAAAAAGCTCATTACAGCTTTCAGCATAATCCTTTTTGCTGGCCTGGCAGCCGCCACAGCGCTGGGTTATTTGCAGCAAGCACAGGTGTTAAATCTATGTCCACCCCCTGGTAAATTTATCTCGGTTGAGCAGAACAGAATTCACTATATTGAAAGAGATGGTGGTGAGATCCCCGTGGTATTCTTACATGGAGCCTCCAGCAATTCAAGGGATTGGCAGAACAGCTTATATGGGAATCTGCCAAATTATTTTCACCTCATAGCCATAGACCGCCCTGGTCTTGGCCACAGCCAAAGAAATTCGGGAAACAAATTTCACGAGCAGGTATTACTTATCCATAAAATAATCGGAGAGTTTGAACTCGATAAACCGATCCTGGTTGTTCACTCACTGAGTGGTGTAATAGGAGCAAGACTGCTTTCAGACTATCCTGATGATTATAGAGGGCTTATCATCATTGCAGGTGCAACATATCCCATAGGGGATGGATCATCGTGGTATACGAAATTGGCAGCCCTGCCGGGATTAGGACAAATCTTTCGATATTCGCTGGTTCCTACTCTGGCGCCTCTCATCTCTTCTGCCTCTGTGGAAGCGAGCTTTTATCCCCAGCCGGCTCTCTCGGACTACAAGCAGCAATCATGTCTTGAGTTGCTCTTCTCCCCCAAACGCTTTCTTGCCAATGCTGAAGATCTCAACCAAATACGGCCTTACCTGGATGAATCCTATCCACTCTACACCAAGATAGTGGCGCCGGTAAGTCTCATTTATGGTGATCAAGATCAGGTTATATATCAATTCTCTCATGCTGGCGGGTTTAAGTACAAAGTTCCTCATGCCAAGTATATTATGCTGCCTGAAACTGGTCACCTGCCTCACTATTTTCGCCAGGAGGTTGTCAGGCAGGAACTTGAAAGAATTGCCAGCGCTATCAGTCCAAACTGATAATTCAAGACGTGATCTTTATCTTATAAAAGCTGCGTATGATGACAGCTATCAGATGGCTTATCTCAAACCTTGTAGATTTGAAATGGACTGTTCTGTATTGTATTCTGTGGTAGTAAGATCATACTACCGAGTTGACGCTTAGCTTTTTTTAGAGGTGATCGTTTGGAATGATGAAATTTGCCGTTTTACCTTTTTGTCATTACATTTCGGACACATAAACTTTTTCTTTTCATACTCTGATAGAGTCATGACAATCGAAAATTCATGTTCGCACTTTTGACAGAGAAATTCGTATATTGGCATTGGTTATCTCCCTTACCGGTGATTAAATGTCGCTGTTGATTTTCGGTGTAATACCTACTCTTGTATATAATAATCACAATACCTAGCAATTTAATGGCACACTGCAATTATTTTAGATATGGCAATATGAATTATAATTGGTGGAATGTTTTTTGGCTTATAAGGTAATTGTTCGTAGTCTGAACTTGGTAACGATTAAGACAGCCCATAGAGCCACTTGCAAAACGCCCTTTTCGTTCAACCTCTACGTGATGATTAAATTTTTATCCTCGAGATAGCAATTATATGCCTGCGGTAAAATTTTTTCGCATGGTTTGACTTTGAACGAAAATCATCATTTTGCAAAAGGCTCCATTGAACGAAGATAGAATCTAGAGGGGAGGAATTGCACGATTACCCTTTTTAAAAGGTGTTTCTTGTTCATTTGTAATTTTTCAGCGTCATCCCCCTTTTGCATCGTCCATGAGCACACGATCAGCCCATTCACTGAGCTCAACGGCATCGGCAGCCTTCTTGAGACACGTATACAACCCATCTGGCCGGTGATGTCTAAATTTGCAAATCATTTCATCCCTAAACAATATTTCATACGTACAATCTCCCTGAGGATCTCCGCTATCATATCTAATAGTAATCATTGTATTCACCTTATTGATACTGGTCCAGAAAATCCAATTTAGAACGGCACCTGCACTCAAGATGCATAAATTTCTGAAGTTACAAGAGCTCTAAAATGGATACATTGAGAAGCCGAATTACCAACTCTAATGGCAAGCTGGCTATCTCCTGCAGACTCTAAACTTTACGTCCCTGCTTCACAACAGGTTTGTTTTTTCATCAATTCGTGGTTGCTCCCATTAAAGGAAAATGATATGCCACGATGTAGCTTTAGTCAAATAAAGGTCCTATCTGGGCTTATCTATATTCTGCTGAACACTGAATAAAATGTCCAACCGCAGGGCAATCTGGAGGTGACTATGTACACTGATCTTTTTACTGCCATTAAGGATTCAAATCTTTTTGAGGCAAGGAGTGCTCTTGATTTATTACTCGAAGATGGCGTTGAGCCCTGGGCAATTCATGAGGCATTGTTTCCGATCATCCATGGAGTTCTGAATCCTCCCTTTATTAATCCCCATCTTCCCAAAATGTATGCTATCAATCGTGAACTTGTCTCATATATGGAGCCGGAAGACGTGGCTTTATTGTTGCGCCTTGAGGTTGAAGAATATACCTGGAGGGAGAAATCACATCTGCATGCAAAGCCGATTTCTATCCCGACTATTAATGATTTTACAGAAGTCGAAAAAGCTATAGCAAGAGCCGATGTTATTGCAACTGCGATTGCATTGAACGCCTTTTTGCAAGCAGCAGGATCAACATTGCTTGCCAAAAAATTACTGTTGCTCGGTAGCGGATATCTGAATAGCTCGCTTGGCCATTCTATTTCCTGTACAGCCTTTATTCTTCTTGAAATGATTTATCGTAAGGATGAAGATCCATGGCCTGTGATGGTTTCACTTGCAGAATACTTCTGTAAAGGAAATTTTCATCAAAGCCAACTATTACATTATTCTGCCATAAGCGATTACCCTGAAGTCTATCTTAATGACGTAAAGCGAGCTATAAGTGGCAAAGGAATAGTGGCCTTGCATCATACAATAACACTATACGCCATTGAGAGGAGTCGTCACTTTTTTGAACATCAGGAATACGACCATGCCCTTACGACGTGGATCCGCATGCTCGGGGACAAACAAGAAAGCCTTTATCCAATTGAGGAAATAGCTTCATATTCGCTTCCAGATTTTGATGTGTTCTTTGAGGTATTTACGCAGTACGACCCCATTTTGGTTTTGAACATGTTTAAAACCGCATTGAGCAGTGAAAAAGAACGAACCCGACTGGGGAGATTCCTTATCAAGGCTGTCCTGCGTTGTTATAACGGCCAATATAATCCCCATTTCCTAACAGGCCTGGGTGCTTTATTATGGATTCTAGACAGGTTCCACGACCACCCCATCATTGTTCTCAATGGTTCGTTGCAGTATCTTGACTTTTTCTTCTCAAATGTTGGGCATAGATCGATTGAGTAAGGTGTGGAACGTAACAACAATCTATTTAACTCTGGTAAAACAACATGAAAGTCATCGCCTTAGGTACAGACCATGCTGGATATGCACTCAAAGAAAAAATAAAAAACCATCTTATTTCAATTGATTATCATGTGTTAGATTTTGGCGCAAATAGCGCTGAACCCTCAGACTACCCAGATTTTTGTAAACCTGCCGCATTGTGTGTAGCAAACAAAAAATGTGATTTGGCTATTGTATTTGGCGGCAGTGGCAACGGTGAAGCTATGGTTGCAAACAAGGTACCTGGAATTAGATGCGGGGTATGTTGGAATACTGCTAGCGCGAGACTCTCAAAAGAACATAACAATGCAAATATGATCTCTATTGGCGCCAGAATGGTATCTGATCAAGAGGCCATAGAAATAGTGGAAACGTGGTTGAAGGCAAAATTCGAAGGTGGTCGGCATCAGTCAAGAATAGATAAGATAGAATGAAGAGTAGGCGTTTAATATGATCCAAGAAATTTTCACTCCGTCTTCGGAGGAGTAAAGTGAAGATTTTCAAAGCCCTGGAATCCAGCAAGCCTCCCGGTAAATTCCATCTCCAATCAGTATGAGCATGGGCGGGGCCCAAGCAAACGCATTAATTTTACCAACCAGTGCATCTAACGTTTCCATAAAACCTCCTGCTCTTTTGATTGAAAAATTGACAACTTAAATACTAAAATCACCAAAACACAATTTCTTTGCCAGGCATATCGCCTTCTTTTATCCCCCCTTTGAATGTTTGAGTAGCAAGATTCTGTTTACAATTACCTCAAGAAATAAACTAAAAATAGGAAGTATCTGTCAGACTGTGACCTATTGCCTAACTAGTCAATAGAACAATACGGTGAAATACGAAATTATTGACTTTTCCCATCAACGCCAGAGACTGGGAACAAATATTTGTTATTAAGCCGATATGTAAAGCAGCTGGGGTTGCGGGTTGGAAAAACCTAGAAAAACTTAAGGATCACACCTGAGCAATTCCTCCTATACATTTGCGTAATCTGGAACAGTAAAGGAGTTTAACCATTGTGCTCAGAGCATTTATGAGTTAGGTTTCGATAAGGTCGGTT
>JABDPQ010000397.1 GCA_013042695.1 Desulfobacterales bacterium
GATCAGGCGAGATCACCGCATTGACCACCCGATACATATACGACAGGAAGTAGCCTGCGGCAAAAGGAAGAAATACTTGAAAAAGGACCGTAAACGAGTGTTTCTTCATGACAGAGATGACACCACCCTGGTCAGGAGCGGCAACATCTCAACCACATCTCCCTGAAAAAAATAGTCAGTGATTGTGCCCATCCCTGAAAAAGGGTCTCTACCAAGCGTCTGCTCCTGATTAAACTCAAATACCTGTCCGCCGTTTCGTTTTACCGTCATGGGCAGTCCCGCAGCAGGATAGACCTGGGCAGAGGTACCGACGACGAGAAGCAAATCACAATCACTGATAAATTCATCAATCTCGTCAATGGATCTGACGGCCTCACCGAAAAGCACAACATTCGGCTTAAGGGGATAGGCACACTGGCTGCACCGTGCCATATCTTCCAGGCGATAGTGTTCCTCCCTCACGGGTAGAAGCTCACCGCATTGCAGACACTGCAGATGTTGATGATCCCCATGAATTTCGAAGACCACCTGATTGCCGGCCTGCTGATGGAGATTGTCGACGTTTTGAGTAACCACGCCTCGCAAAATTTCTATACGTTCCAGCTCTGCAAGGGCTGCGTGGGCCGGATTTGCGCTTTTTCCCAGCAAGACATTTCCCAGTGCACGATACAGCTGCCAGGCTTTCTGGGGATTTTGGTAAAAAACGTCAAGTGTGGCATATTCATCCGGTGCATAGACTGACCATAAACCGCCAGGGCTTCTGAAATCGGGAATTCCACTGCCAACCGAGATACCGGCCCCGGTCAATGCGGCAGCTTTGCGAGCAGCCTGAAGACTTTTTGCTGCCTGCGACAAAGCCTTGTCGTTTGTCTTGCTGTTGATAACAATCATTCAAGCTCCTGTCTTCGATCAACTGTTTTAACGATTGAGACTTTTGCAAGTGGCTCGATTAATACAGATATTCCAGGACTTGCTTAACCTGGTTAAAATTGCATTTACACGTTGACTCTATGGTTTTGCTCCCTTCTTGAGAAGAACAGAAGATTGCTTCAGGCTCAGGCGGCCTCTGGCGTCTGCAAAAAAGACGGCATTCGAACTCAGGGCCTGCGTCAGGGTATCTTTCAGTTTGCTCAACATTTCTGCATGTGGTTCAAACGTCTTTTCATCCATGAATACTTTTTTGATTTCCAGCGGAATACAGAGGCTTTGCGGATGGTTGCTGTTGATGAAATGTGCTTGATAGCCGCGCCCCTTAAAAACTTCATCACATGCCGTCCTGTTGTCCATCTGGCTCAAGGAAATTGAACGCAATTGCTTGATCAAGTGGAGCACTACTGGCTCACATGCGGTCTGATCGATATAGTGCGTACCGATATTAAATAGTGGCGTATTTCCATTAATGCGTGAGTAATTGTAAGAGTGCAGATCATACAGGACGCAGCTTGAAAACTGCTTTTCAAGACTGCTCAGCAGTGCGTGTAATACACGATAATAACTCCTGTGACGCTCAAGAAGCGTATTGCGCAGCGCCTTTGAAGGGGGTGTTTTCCAAACCTTCAGCCCCCAGGCCTCATCATAGATGCATTCATCCGCTTGACGATTCAAATCATAAAGATAACGTGAATCACATACCCGTAATGATATCGAGAAGAGATCTGCAATATCACCTGTATACGGATCCTCTTCATAGGTTCGCTGGTCTTCGGTGACCAGCATACTGCTCAGCAGGTATGAAGGAACATGATGTCCATCATGGATAGCGGTGAAAACCGCCGGGACATAGTCACCGATCCGCAAGACGAATGCCCCTGACTCGATTGTTGCTTTAAAGCACTCACTGCAGGCAAGTTTCTCAATAATAGCCTGCTCTGACAAGATTTGCATTTTCATTGATTATCAGGGGAACTGGACGTCTTGTCGAAAAGCGAAAAAATTGTAAGTGAATAAATCATTGTACCGACCAGGCTTTTAACTAATCGCACTGCTGGATCTCTCCTCCACTGGACCGCTATCTTACCTGATCAATGAATGGGAAGAAACAATTTCTTCCTGGCAGGAAAAAAAACAAAATGAGCGATAAGGGCCAATTGAATCGGTAATAATAAATATCTGTATTGAAGTTTTGTACAAAGCAATGAGTGCTTATACTTGCAAGAGGTAACGATCAAATACATTGCTCCAGGAAACTTGCAGTACAAACAGATATCTTTTGATCTAAAATTTAAATTCACCTGACTCAGCTTTTATATGGTGTCTATTTCTGCTACCATACAAAGAACATCAGCAATGCCCTTCATATAAACAGCGTGTGATGCACAATACAACGTAGAGCAATTACAGTATCTTATGCCCCAAGAGTCCTCTTCAATAGTGCCGGATGAAGCAACTTTTTTGAAAATCGTAGCGGATCTTTCAACTCGTCTTTCCACTGTTGATAATCAAGCATTATTATGTCAACGTTTGCACGAGCATACCTTTACACTTGTCGGCAGCGAGACAACTGAAATTTATTTCTACAATCCATCTGTTGAACAATTTAGACCACCTTCAATCGAATTTGGGCATAGATGCAAAACTCAGCCGCCTCATGTACCCAAACTATTTAGAACCGATGATCCCCATGTCCGTGCCTTAAAAAATAACCCGGTTCCTACCATTGTTGATAACAAGACAGCCTCAGACGCTTTCACCCAAACAGGTAACAGCGCACATTTACTTGCACCTGTCGTTGCCGGTGATACCTTCACTGCCCTCATCTATTTTGGCAGTAGAGCCCCGTATCACTTCACCAATGATGATCTTAACGCTATTGCTTCGCTGTCAGCTATCATTGGATCCGGTTTAAAAAACATCGACACAATCAAGTCATTGAAGACTTCCGTATCCGAGCTCGAATATACCGAACAGCTTCGATCTGCACTCTATGAAATTAGTGAACAGGCGCACTCCGGTCAGACGATGGACGAGCTCTATTATTCCCTGCACCAGATTGTCGGACTGCTCATACCGGCAAAAAACTTTTTTATCGCCTTGGCTGAAACAAATAATGATGAGACGATTGTCTCGTTCCCCTACTTTAGCGATGTTTATGATTCTCGATTTCAGGGTAAGCGCTTGCATCTTGGCCCCGATGATAAGCGCAGCCTTACCAGCTATCTGATAGAAAGCGGTAAACCACTGCTGACAACACCGGAGAATTTTGAGCAGATCTGTCAAACCAATGAAATTGCCTATATCGGTACTCAACCAACGTCTTGGCTCGGCGTGCCCTTCTACCTTGAACACATGTCCGGCGCAGTTGTCGTGCAAAGCTATGATGAGATCATCTATTCTGAAAAAGATAAAAATCTACTCATCTATGTTGCGCGCCATGTAGGAGATGCACTGGCTCGTAAAAAGAGTATTGATGACTTGAGACAGTCGAAAACCAAGGCAGAAACGGCAGAAAAAAATAAAAGCGCTTTTCTGGCCAACATGAGCCATGAGATCAGAACACCGATGAACGGTATCATCGGCATTACCGATCTTCTGTTGGATTCAGAGATAACGGATAAGCAATATACTTACCTGACCATGGTCCGTTCTTCCGCTGACCGCCTGCTGAACCTTGTCAATGACATTCTCGATTTCTCCAAAATTGAGGCCGGAAAACTCGAACTTCAGATTGAGCCATTCAAACTTCGCGAAACCCTTACCGAGACACTCAGTATATTGGAGCTGAATGCCGTTAAAAAAGGGATTTTACTGGATGCTCACATCAACACCGACGTACCGGATCATTTAAATGGCGACCCAAATCGCCTTTGTCAGGTGTTGCTAAACCTGGTACAAAATGCAATCAAATTTACCGATGATGGGGAAGTTCGAGTGCATATAGAATGCAACAGGCAGCTTCTGTTGGAACAAGAAGGCCATAGCAGTCTCCATTTCATGGTTTCTGATACCGGAATAGGCATACCCGAAGATCAGCAGGAACACATTTTTGATGCCTTCAAACAGGCCGACAACATTAAAACCGGAGCCTATGAGGGAACCGGACTTGGGCTTCCGGTGACTGCACAGTTAGTGGAGTTGATGGGGGGGAGAATCTGGCTGGAAAGCTCACCGCAACGAGGTTCATGTTTTCATTTTACGGCGTATTTCACGATCTTTGACAGTAACGATGCAGAGATTAAAAAACAAACATCTTTGCTCAAAAAGAGGCCTTCATCCTCGACAACACCTTCATACAATATTCTGCTTGCCGAGGATGATCCGATCAATCAGACACTTGCCATTGCTATTCTTGAGCGAGAAGGCTGGCAGGTCACGCTCGCTGTCAACGGTCTTGAAGTCCTGGAAAAGCTTAAGAAGAAATCTTATGACCTCGTTTTGATGGATATTCAAATGCCTGAAATGGATGGCTTGGAAGCAGCCAGAAATATAAGAGAACAAGAACAAGACAACAATTGGCACCAACCGATAGTGGCCATGACCGCTTACGCATTGAAAGGCGATCGGCAGAAATGTCTTGATGCCGGCATGGACGGCTATATTTCAAAACCCATCGACACCGATCTTCTGAGAATTGAGGTCGAAACGGTACTCAAACAGCACCAACCTCAGCCAGAGAGGTTCCAGCACAACTGATTCATGTTCGTCGTTGGGCACATCTCATTTTCCAATCCCCCAAACACCGGCAATGGCTGCGGAGCAGAACGGGCATTTTCCTGCTATGAGTGCATTGTTTTTCACCGAAAAACCGCTCCGTGTAATGATTTGTTTTCGGCAATCGGGGCAGCAGGTATCTTCGCCGCCACCACCATGGATGTTACCGACATAGACATAATGCAGGCCTGCCTCCAGACCGATTTGCCAGGCTGACTGCAGGCGCGCTGCTGACGTTGGTGGTCGATCAACCATTTTATAGGTGGGTCTGAATCCAGATACGTGCCAGACGATATTTGGGTCAATGCTCACCAAAAAATCGGCAATTGAGCGGATTTCTTCATCAGAATCATTCAAGCCGGGAATCAGCAAAGTCGTAACCTCTACCCACACTCCCTGCTGCCAGAAAAATTTGACGTTCTCGAGAACCCGTTCAAGCA
>JABDPQ010000686.1 GCA_013042695.1 Desulfobacterales bacterium
CACCTAGTAAGGGTTTCAGAGCCAAACTGAGCGCATATAGTAAGAAGCATGGTTATTTTACATAAACTTAACCATGGTACCTAACGGGTAAATGGAACAATGTAGCAGGGTGTTGGAATTGAGATTAGCACTGGCGATCTGAAATTATCGGTAAGTGCTAAATTTGGAGTTGTTTCCTGTGCAGTTAAGATTTTGCCTGACCGACAGAAGTGCTTTTGGGGATGGAGGTGCTTCTGTAAAGATACAGGAAGAGTCTTCGAATTTAGACTCAGCCAATTAATTCAGACTGCTAAGAGAAATCTTTCTAGCGATATGGAAACTTCAATTCTCAGAAAATAGGGTAGCTCTACCTTTTAGATCCGGCTTGTATATAAAAGTGTCGAGAGCATCATGAACTAAGCGAGACAATCAGCAACCTTCCTCCTTAATTTCATGCCATAAAAATAGGCCCATTTAATAAGAGGAGGCCACTGCTCTCATTTGGGTCTTTGTCTTCTTGCTATTTCAATTTAACTAGAAACATTAGAGCATTGATTTTGGAATAACGTACTACAATTTTTTCCCAGAGATAGTGTAACCTTTAATATACTCGATCGTTTAATCTACATAGGTAGAATTCTTCAGAGAAAGTAGCACAATATGGTGTTCAGGTAATTCTTTATGCAGGGAAGCTATCAGCAATTCTATAGCGACTATAAAAATAGACTATTCAGCTATTTGCTTTACAAAAGCAGGGACAGATATCTTGCTGAAGATATTGCTCAGGAGAGCTTCGCCCGTTACTACAAGCAATATGGGAAGCAAGCGATCCTATCACCGAGCCTGCTTTTTGCTATCGCCAGAAATGCTCTCGTAGACTACCAACGAGGTCAGCAGATCAGATTCCGGTCCTGGGATCAATTTACAAGGCAGGAGACGACTTCGGATGAAGAAAGCAAATTCATCTCGAAAGAGCAAAGCAGATTAATTCAAAATGCAATGAATGAATTATCAGAGTCAGATCGAGAGATTCTCGTGCTGGCCGTTGGGGGAATGCCATATAAGGAAATCGCAGATTTCCTAAACACAAGTTTGTCGAATGTGAAAGTGAGGGTTCACCGTTCACGAGTCAAAATCAGGGAATTACTGAAAGAGTGGGAATAATCATGGACCATTATATAAGCATGTATATGGATGATGAGCTGTCATTGGATGAGAAAATTCTTTTTGTCAGATTGCTGTCTTCTGACAGGAATTATGCTGATGACGCGCTATCGATGATCGAGCAGGAGAAGTCTTTGTACAGCGTAATCAACCATGAATTTGAGGGTGCTGCAGCCAACCCGAAAAAAGGCGGCTACCTATCTAAAGCTGGATGGGCGATAGCTGCATCGCTTATTTTGTTTTTTTCCGTTCTCTCCGGGGTTAACTATCATTCAGAAGATAAGACTCAGCTCCAGGATATCTCTGATCTCAACCGATCAACCACACACCGCTTTGTTCTTTATTTGCAGCATTCCTCTCAGGTGGAAATTCTCGGAAGTTTTACCGATTGGCAGAAAGTTCCCCTACACCCCACCGGTACAGACGGTTATTGGGAAGTGAATCTGGAATTGCCGAAGGGCGAGCATCGATACACATTTATCGTTGATAACGAGAAATTGATGCCGGATCCCACTATTTCGGCCCGAGAATCAGATGATTTCGGCAGTGTCAACTCCATTCTTGTAGTCGAGGGCTAATCATGGACTTCAACCCTCCCACAGGGACTTTCCTGCTGACAGCTCTCGCACTTCTTCTTTCTGGCTGTGCAGCAGAACATCATATCAGATCAACCGATGACCATATTGTCTTGTACTATAATAATAGAGACGCCCAAGATGTCCTGTTTGCCAGTTCCATCGATCGTTTTACGTATCATCAGGCTCAGAAAACAGATCGTTCAACATGGGTCATAAAAGTGGGGCAGTTCCCTGAATTTTCTTACTTTTACGTGGTTGATGGAGTTGTGACACTGCCCGATTGTGATATAAAAATCGATGACGATTTTGGTGGCCAGAACTGTTTTTTCATCTCCGGAATGTAACCTTCGTCATGAATTAACGTTACATAAGTAAACCCTATAAACAGTAGACGAGGCCTAAAATGAAGAAAATATATTTCATTGTTTGTTGCATTCTACTTGCCGGCGCATCTCCCACATTGGCCACAGACCTGGTTCAAGAGCAGCTTGCTCAGAAGAGTCAGGTCCAGGTTCGTGATATGCTAAATGCTCCGGGAGAGGGAGAGTACGAGCAGCAATTACAGCAGTTAATGCAACAAGAGCAGTTCAGCCAAACCACCAGGTCGAAGGTTAGACAGATACTCGCCAAGGCAGAATCTGAAAATCTCCCGATTGAGCCCTTCCTTGATAAAGTGCATGAAGGTATAGCCAAGAATGTCGACCAGGCCGCACTGGTGGAGGCGCTCAATAGAGTACAGCAGCGCTATCGTTATGCCTATGAAAAAGCGTCTGAACAGACGACCGATGCCAGACTGCGAAAGCACCTGGCTGATACGATTGCTGCCGCCGATGCGGCTGGATTGAAAAAAGAAGATTGCGATGCGGTGATGACAGCGCTTCGCACCAGGACGAGAACCATGGCCCAGAATCAAAGTCAGGAACTCGCCCTTGAGACTTTTGCCACAGCTCGCCTTATGAGCCACAGCAGAGTATACTCTTCGACGGTATCCAATGTTCTAGTTTCTGCGTTAGACAATTCTTATGACACCACGGACATGAATAAAATGC
>JABDPQ010000687.1 GCA_013042695.1 Desulfobacterales bacterium
AACAATTATCCAACGATACCGATCAGATCGATGCGTAAAAATTGCAAACCCCCTTGCTTGTCTCTATGTTGAGGATGTTTCTCTGTTTATTTTCTGGGATTCGATGATACTATGAAATACTCATTTACACAGCAGCAAATCAATTCTAATGGCAGTCGTATAATAAGCAAACCTAAACATTTTGAATAACGACATGAAACAACAGCAGTTCAACCCGTTCGAAGATAGACAGAGCAGAAATATTCGTAATGATTTGTCCGAGTCTTTACTTGAAGTACTGGAAACACACTCGACGATACCAGCTCAAAGAGTTGCCGAAAAATATCTAAAAGAAAAGCTGTCCCCTGTCTATAGTGCCTATATCAAAGACCGCCTGGATCGTTACGACCGGGCTCTGCAAGCTCTACCCTCCAAAAAAGCCAATAGTCTGATTAAGGCCTCAATCCTTTGGGATCTTAAACTATTTTTTGAAGTACACGAGATCCTTGAGCCAGAGTGGATAGATGCTCAAGGCGACCGGAAACTTTTTCTCCAAGCTCTAATACGAGCGGCAGGCGTCTATCTGTACCTTGAACTCGGCTACAGAGATCGTGCCGAAAAAATTTCACATAAAGCAATCCCTATACTCAGACAGTTCAAGAACGATCTCATGAAATACCTAGAGGCAAATCGGCTCATCTCAGCACTTGAAGATCTGCCTGATATACCGCCACGTATTTCCAAGATCTGAATCAATGACGACAACTTGATAACCGCAAGAATTACACTGCTGGGGACAATCTGTCCCCAGCATGCATATCAAGCACTGCAGGCTTGGCAGCCCCACCATCTCGGCACTATGACAAGAGTTCAGATACCTTTTTCTTGATTCCCGCAGGGTCGCATCCTTGGTAGCTAACCTGCTCAGCAAGTCCCCCCTGCCCCTCTCTGTATGTGCCCAGATGCGCATATTTCGGGTTAAATCCATTTTCCAGCAGCCAGGTTCCATACCTCACACCAAGTCCCGTCTTACCATTTTGGCTTTCAACGATTAAAACAAAGGGACTTTCACCCGCGACTGCCAGCAATTCTTTATCCAGTACATTGAGTGTCGGTTTATTAATGAGTCCGATCTTTACACCTTCTTTGCCCAGTGCATCGACGACATCAAGGCATCGATAGAGCATTTCACCATAGGAAACGATATAGCCTCGCTCCCCTTCACGAATGATTTCATCTTTCCCCGGTATAAACGTATAGCCAGTTTCAAAAAATCTCTTGCCGTCTTTGTTCTCGATATAAGGAGTTGCGGAGCGTGTCGAAAAAACAAAGCGCAGCCCGGGATCATTAAAAATCTTCGGCAACATTGCCCTAAGCTGCAAAGCATCGGCAGGAAAATAGAGCCGCGTCGTATCTCCTTCTTCAAGCCCATTGTCTGCGTAGAAATTATTTATGCCGAAATGGCAGGTATTATCGGCCATGTCATCAACCCCTGCATGCGAAAAATGGGCAAGCACATTGGCATTATTCAAGCGAGCCATGGTAATTTCGGAAACAATCATTTCGAGAAAGGCAGAAAAGGTGCCGACAATACCCTGGCGGCCGGGTTCTGAACCAAAACCAGCTGCAACCGAGAAATTATTTCGTTCCATGATACCACCATGGACGTAAATCGAAGGATGGTTTTTACCGATATGGTGCAGGCCGCAGGAGCCTTCCAGATCAGAGTCAACCACAATTACCTTTTCAGCTGCATTTTCAATATTATCAACAATTTCACAGATAATCTTGCCAAAATCGTCACGGCATTTACCCGTTTCAGCACTACTACCAAGATATGTCGTTTTATTCTTTGGAACTTCTGTTTCTTTGAGAATTTGAACCGCCTTCTGATGTCCCTTGGCCTCGAGATAATCAATGGCAAAAGGCACTGGAATAACGTCATGCCCCTTGGGTAGACCTTCAATACCTGGAACCGATGGTGCCATTTTACGTTTATTTATCACAGCAACCGGGCCATCTTTTTTCAAGCTATTCAGTATCCGCAAGAAGAGACTGTCACTATCCTCCCCATCTCCCTCAATTACTTCAATTCCATGGCCAGATAGCGTTTGGGCTACGCTAAATCCTTTCATGTAAATGCTGGGATGCCCAGCGATGGTGACATCATTGTCATCGATTATCAGTTTGACATTGAGGTTTCTGGAAACAGCATATCGAGCAGCTTCTGCATCATCTCCTTCCTGTTGAGATCCATCACTTCCAAACAATACCAATACCTTATCACGATCAGCTTCCGCTACCCCATTGACATAACTCCACAGATGGCCAAGCCTGCCGGAGCTGAAGAAAACTCCTGCCGCTTCATCACGCTCAGGATGACCATACAGACCTTTGCCGAATTCTCGATAATGCATGAGGTCCTCAACACTTTTTTGGCCATTCAATGCTGCCATCATATACTGGATGGCCACTCGATGTCCGGCCTCATCAAAAAAAACGGGAAAGAAACGCTTGTCCCCCTTCATGAAACCATCCATGATCAGAACTTCTGGAACGATATCGTAGGCCCCCCCGGTGTGCCCTCCAAGTCCCTTGACATTGGCAAGTGCCGTAAAGAAAACGAGGCTGTCTCGAACAAGTGCGATATTGGTTTTCAGTGTCTCTCGTTGCTCATCACTCAGCCCGCTCTGAGCTGTAGTAAATTGAATTGGTTTATACCCACTGAGATCAATTGGAAATATCATATATGCCTCCAAAACAGTCTGCTGTTGAGAAAGAAGCGCTCGGATCATCAAAGGTTTGGTTTCTTACCGACACTCCTCAATATGGTTTCTCGAAAAAGAAGTGTCCTACCATATTCGAGATTAAAGACAAAAACCACATATTTTAAGGTGAAATGAGACTATGAGTTGAAATACAAACAATCGCCCTATTTTAGAAATATACGTTCCACCAACATCAAACCCGATCACTGAAATTAATTCGAAACCAACATGGTGTCAGGAAAGAAAATGTTGCATTGTGAGATATTGCTTTCATCGGGATCTGTCCTCATTTTTTTACAGAATTACCCAGATACGCGAAACAGTGATTCCTTCATTGCCTCGTCCCCAAAATAAGGTAACACAGGCTGCACTGTTTATCGTAAGCCCCAGAAATTATAGAAACGCATGAGCTCGTTACGAAGTCTGGCTGGATCCGCCAGGGCAAAACGAATCGGTGTACCGGGGAATGCCTGAACCACTTTAAAAAGGTCCAGCCGTGACACAGCGCCTATCATCGGATAACCGCCGGTAGACTGACGTTCTTTTAAAAGGATAACAGGTGTACCATCGTTGGTTATCTGAACCACGCCCAAGGCCACCGGTTTACTGAGTATATCACCC
>JABDPQ010000691.1 GCA_013042695.1 Desulfobacterales bacterium
CCTTACCTCCTGAGCTGCGCAAGAATTTCCTCGTTACCCATTTCTTTAATCCTCCTCGATACATGCGGCTGATGGAAATCATTCCATGTCAAGAGACGGCACCGTCAGTAGTTGCGCAGATGGCTGAATTTATTGGCAGAAGACTGGGTAAGGGCGTTGTTTATGCTAAAGATACTGCCAATTTTATCGCCAATCGCATCGGTGTGTATGCGATATATAAGGGAATTCAGCATATGATCGAAATGGGTCTGACCGTAGAGGAAGTCGACTCGATCTCCGGTCCTGCAACGGCTCGTCCGAAAAGTGGGGCTTTCAGAACGGCAGACTTGGTTGGTCTTGATACCTTGGCTCATGTTGGCACCAACTCTTATGACTCCCTCCCGGACGATGAAGAGCGAGAGGTCTTTAAACTACCGGATTTCATGGCTGCAATGATCAAGCAGGGGATACTCGGCAATAAAAGTAAAAAAGGTTTCTACAAAAAGGAGATGGTCGATGGTCGGCGCTTGATTTTTTTCTACGATTATCAGACAGGGCAATATAAACCGCTTGAAAAGCCTGTATTTAATTCTGTTCAGATGGTCAAGCAGCTCGATGATCCGAAACAAAGAATAAAGGCGGTGATCAATGGAACCGATAAAGGTGCTGAATTTGCCTGGAAGAGTTTGCGGGATACGCTGATTTACGCAACAAACAGAATCCCTGAAATAGCTGATGATATACTCAATATCGATAATGCCATGAAGTGGGGTTTTAACTGGGAAGTTGGCCCTTTTGAGATGCTTGATGCCATAGGCGTTCAATCTTTTGTAAAACGAGCTCAAGCAGACGGTGTAAAGGTGCCGGAAGTAATGAGTCAGGTTGAGTCGTTTTATCGGTTCAACGAGCATGGGCAAAAAGAGTTTTTCAATCTGCAGACAAAAGCTTATGTGCCGGTGGAGCTGGCTGGCGGTCAGGTTTGCCTGGAGATTCTCAAACAGGGTGACAACGTCGTCGAGAAAAATAGCAGCTGCTCACTAATTGATATCGGCGATGGTGTTTTCTGCCTGGAGTTCCATTCTAAAATGAACTCCATCAGTGGTGATATACTGAGTATGACCCACAAGGCGCTGGGAAAAGCGGAGAGGGAAGGAATCGGTTTGGTTATTGGCAACCGGGGCGCAAATTTTTCAGTTGGTGCCAACCTGATGCTGTTGGCCGTCGCCTTGGCCGAAGGAGCCTTTGATGATATCAATCTGATTTTACGCTCGTTTCAGAAAGCAACTATGGCAGTGAAGTACGCCAAAGTGCCTGTGGTAGCCGCGCCGTTTAATCTGACGCTTGGCGGCAGTTGCGAATTCTGCCTCCATGCCGACAGTATTACCGCCTATGCTGAAACGTATATGGGGCTTGTTGAAATTGGTGTCGGGTTGCTGCCTGCAGGTGGGGGGACCAAGGAAATGAGCCTGCGGGCGATTGAGCTTGCCAGCAGATATGATACCGATGTTCAACCCTTTATTTTAAAGAATTTCAAACAGATTGCGATGGCCCAGGTATCCATGAGTGCAGCTGAACTTTTTCAAATGGGCTATATGCGAGACGGCTGTTCGATCAGCATGGATTTTGACAGGTTGCTCACTGATGCCAAGCAAAAAGTAATGTCGCTGGCTTCTAATTATCGCCCCGGACAGCCGGTTGCTGGCCTGCCGGCACCGGGACGTAATGTGGCTGCAAGTATCAAGAGCCAGCTCTGGAATATGATGAAAGGCAATCACATCACTGAATATGAAGTTGAGTTGGGAAGCATCGTGGCAGATGTCATTTGCGGCGGCGACGTCAATGGGGGAACGCTCATATCAGAAGACTATTTGCTGCAACTTGAGAGAGAAAGTTTTCTCAAGCTCTGTGGCAACAGAAAAACAGCTGAGCGCATACGCCACATGCTCAAGACAGGAAAGCCGATGCGGAACTGATATGTGAGAGGAACCTATTCAACGATCACTGGAGAATGATATCATGAAAACAGCTTATATATTAGAAAGTTACCGCACTCCTGGTTGCAGAGCCAATAAGGGAAAGCTCAAGGACATGCGGCCAGATGATTTGGCTGCAGTGGTAATCAGTGGCCTTGTTCAGCGAACCGGCATAGATCCGGCAGCGGTTGAAGATGTTTATCTCGGCTGTTCCTTTCCCGAAGGAGAGCAGGGCATGAATGTCGGAAGAATTGCTGCAATGAAAGCTGGACTGCCCGTGGAAGTGCCAGGTCAGACAATCAATCGTTTCTGCTCTTCCGGCTTGCAGACAATTGCCACAGCTGCCGAACGAATAATGCTCGGATTTGCAGACTGTATTGTTGCCGGCGGAGTCGAATCGATGTCCTCTGTACCGATGGGAGGATTAAAGTACAGCGCCAATCCTGGCATGGTAGCACAGTGGCCGGAAGCCTATTCCTCGATGGGAATTACTGCAGAGCTGGTTGCGGAACAGTACAACATTGATCGCTTGGCAATGGACACGTTTGCTGTTGCAAGTCATGCAAAAGCAGCCGCAGCCATTGAAAAAGGAACATTCAAAGAGGAGATTATCCCTGTTGAGATAGAAAAGACTGTTTTGGAACATGGCAAAATAAAACGAACTAGAGAGCAGGTTGTTGTCGATGATGGCGTCAGGCCTGAAACGACAATAGAATCCCTGGCGAAATTGAAACCGGCTTTTAAGATTGGGGGACCGGTGACGGCAGGTAACTCGTCGCAGATGACAGATGGAGCAGCAGCAGCTCTGGTTGTCTCAGAAAAATTTCTCAAAGAGATCGCCGGAGACCCGATTGCACGTTTTATTGCATTTGCCGTGCGGGGTGTGGCGCCGGAGCTCATGGGCATCGGTCCGATCGCGGCGATACCGCAGGTGCTCGCGATGGCCGGCATGCAGTTAGATGACATTGAATTAATTGAATTAAATGAAGCCTTTGCAGCCCAGGCTCTGGCGGTTATAAAGGAGCTTGGCCTGAACAGGGATATCATAAATGTCAATGGCGGTGCCATCGCACTTGGCCACCCCCTTGGCTGCACTGGTGCTAAACTGACGGCAACGCTGCTCCATGAAATGGGCCGAAGATCATTACAATATGGTCTTGTCTCCATGTGCATTGGAGGGGGGATGGGAGCTGCAGGACTTTTTGAACGGCTATAATTTCAACTCAGACTATGAGGATGATAAAAAATGACTGAGAAAATATTAAAAGGCGGAGAATACCTGATAACCGAGACCCCGTGTGAGTCTGTTTTTACTCCGGAAGATTTCAGCGACGAGCAACGACAGTTTGCTGAAACTACAGAACAATTTATTAAAAATGAAATTTTCCCACACATCGAGGAAATTGATAAACAGAATTTTGATCTGGTTGTTGAGGGGATGCGCAAGTGCGGCGAGATCGGCCTTCTGATGATGGATGCTCCAGAGGAATACGGTGGGCTGGAGCTTGATAAGGCGTCATCTATGCTCGTGGCCGAAAAAGTCTCCAACGGCGGAGCTTTTTCAGTTGCCTATATGGCCCATACCGGTATTGGTACATTACCTCTGATCTATTATGGCACGCCCGAGCAGAATGATCGGTACCTGGAAAAAATCATTTCAGGTGAATGGTGCGCCGCTTATTGTTTGACCGAACCAGGTTCGGGAAGTGATGCGCTGGGAGCCCAGGCCTCGGCAGTTCTCTCTGAAGACGGCACGCACTATATTCTCAATGGTACAAAACAATTCATTACTAATGGTGGTTTTGCCGAACTGTTTACTGTTTTTGCCAAAATTGACAAGGAACATTTCACTGCTTTTCTGGTTGAAAAGGATTTTGAGGGCCTGGTCGTCGGACCGGAAGAGAAAAAACTTGGGATCAAAGGATCTTCAACCACATCAATCATTCTGGACAACTGCAAGGTTCCAATAGACAATGTGCTCGGTGAAATCGGCAAAGGGCACAAGATTGCTTTTAATGTCCTCAATGTCGGCAGGTTTAAGCTCGGGGCCGCCGTTACCGGCGCTGCCAAGGTGGCACTTGCCACGGGGCTTCAATATGGCAATGAACGTGTTCAGTTTAAGCAGAAAATCAGTAGTTTTGGTGCTATCAAAGAGAAAATTGCTGATATGACTGCCGATATTTTTGCCTCAGAATCACTGGTATATCGACTTGCGGGATTGCTCGATGATAAGCTTGATACGATCGAGAAGGGGATTGATGGGTATTATGTTGCCTACCAGAAAGGAATCGAGGAATATGCAGCCGAATGCGGCATTTCAAAGGTGTTCTGCAGTGAGGTTCTGGCTCGAACGGTTGATGAGGTTGTGCAGATACATGGCGGCTATGGTTTTATCAGCGAATACCCGGCAGAACGGTACTATCGTGACGAACGCATCAACCGCATCTACGAAGGAACAAATGAGATTAATCGTCTGCTGATTCCCGGCATGATCCTGCGAAAGGCCATGAAGGGTGAGCTTCCTCTGCAGGCTGAAGCAATGAAAGCTTTTGATTCATTGATGACGCCAAGCTTCGAGGAACTTGATGAATCCATTCCTTTTATCCATGAGAAAACACTGATTGCAAACCTTAAAACATTGTTTCTGATACTTGCTGGAGTTGGAGCTCAGAAATTTATGGATAAAATCGAACGAGAACAAGAGATGCTTATGGCAGCAGCAGATGTGGCCATTCAGATTTTTGCTTTGGAAAGCAGTGTACTACGTGCCGAAAAATCATTTTCATATTTTAGTGAAAGGAAACAGGAACTGCTCAAGGCAGCAGTAAAAATCTGTGCTTTTAATATGGCTGAAATTGCCGGAACTGCAGCAAGAAAAGGTGCTTTTTATATCGAGGAGGGGGACACGCTGACCATGATGCTTTCCGGGGTCAGAAGGTTCTCTAAATATGATGCGACCGGTTTGTTGGCGGCAAAGCGACTGCTCGCTGAAGCAGCCAGTGAAGAAGAAAAATATCTATTTGAGTAAACACCAAACGTGAGATCGGTCAGTCGTTGATGTCAGTCCATCGTTTTAACAGTAATCTAACATGACAAAAGCAGTCGCTCAGCACCAGGTGTATCCGCTGCAGCATACTATTGATACACCCTATCTTGTTGGTCCGGTTCATTGCTATACCGCTGAATTGCATGGCGAGTTGGTATTGTTTGACACCGGCCCCCCCACGGAAGAGGCAGAGAGATTTCTGCAAGATCATATAGATCTTAAGCGACTCAAACATGTCATTATCACCCATTGTCACATCGATCACAACGGTCAATCTCTCTGGCTCGAGCAAAATAGTGACGCAGCGATATATCTGCCATATCGGGATTTGTTAAAGATGAGGCATCATGATGAACGCATAGAGAAAATCTACAATCTTTTCATCAGCCTAGGTTTTCAGGATCGAGACCTGAAAAAAATGCGAGAAGCTTTGAACCGGGGCGTTATACCGCCGTCTTCTCAGGACAACTATCTTGTCGCCGAAGACGATATCCCTATGCATCTCGGTATCGAGGTGCTTAATTGTCCCGGTCATTCTCAAAGCGACCTGGTTTTCTGCGGAAACGGCTGGGCAGTGACCGGTGATACGCTGCTGAGAGGAATATTTCAGACACCGTTACTCGATATCGACTTTAAAGACGGTGGGCGATTTAAAAATTACCAAGCCTATTGCTCTACCATTGTCAAACTGGCGACCTTGCGCGGAAAAAGAATTTTACCCGGACACCGTTACACTATTGAGAATATAAACAGCACGATTCTCTTTTATATAAAAAAAGTACTTTACCGAGCCAGGCAGCTACTCCCTTTTTTTAATCGAGATTGCTCTATAGCTGAAATAATTGACCAGTTGTTTACCCGTTTGTCTGACCCATTTCATATTTACTTCAAAGTGTCCGAGATCATCTTCTTGCAAGATTTTCTGGAGCAGCCTGATAAACTCCGGGTATCACTAGAGCAGATTGGTCTCTATGCAAGCGTCGCCGAAGATTTTGCCCAAATAACCGAGCACGATAGATTATAGCCGAGTGTCCTTTCGCTGTGAAGGCAGTCGTCTGAGAGACAAGCTGCGATGAATATGTATGTATTTCTGTATACGCTTACTGATCGGGCGAAGCGATCGAAATTCTGGCTGTGGGTGTTAAATGTGCTGCTCGGACGGGTAATCCCGTTTAATCGGCCGCATGGGTTCAAATTACTGCTGATCAGTGATCATGTTA
>JABDPQ010000702.1 GCA_013042695.1 Desulfobacterales bacterium
ACTTAAGGCCATTCAATGTCTGGAATCAACGGATCGTGGAGTATCAGTCCATCCCCGTTCTGGGGACGCATCCTATCCAGATTTTTTCATGCAGCGTTGCACCCAGTGTAAACGATGTACCGAGGAATGTCCGTTTGGTGCTCTTGATGACGATGAAAAAGGGACGCCGCTGCCGAATAATACCCGATGCAGACGCTGCGGTACCTGCATGGGCTCTTGCCCTGAACGTATCATTGGCTTCAAAGACTATAACATCGATCTGATCGGTTCAATGATCAAAGCCGTGGAAGTTCCTGAGGAGGATGATGATCGCTTGCGGATCATTGTTTTTGTTTGTGAAAATGATGCCTACCCAGCGCTAGACATGGCCGGTATGAGGCGGAATGGAATCAACCATATGCTCCGATTTATTCCGGTTCGTTGCCTTGGCTCGGTGAATATGGCCTGGATTCGTGATGCCTTGTCTGCCGGTATGGACGGTGTAATGCTGCTTGGCTGTACCTACGGCGATGATTATCAATGTCACTTTGTCAAAGGCTCAGAAATTGCCAATAAGCGAATGGAGAACATTGGTGATACACTTTCAACCCTTGGTCTTGAGTCGGAACGCTGCGTAACAAACCAGGTCGCAATCACTGACTACGATAAAATTCCTCAGATCGTAAACGACTTTGTAGAAGAAATTGTTGAGATGGGCCCTAATCCTTTTAAAGGCTTCTAACTTGTTGTAAATCACAGGAGCCTGCTGTCATCGGCAGGCCCCTGTCGATCTGCTGAGTATTACTACCTAAGAGTTTATTGTTATCGATAAGATAACAGGAGGCTAATTATGAATGTCCAACCTGATTTACGTTTTATTGGATATCTGAAAGAAGCAGGAGGCGATACACTGAAGAAGTGCTATCAATGCGCAACTTGCTCGGTTAGATGTCCGCTGTCTAAGGATGACAGTCCGTTTCCTCGAAAAGAGATGATTTGGGCGGGGTGGGGTATGAAAGAAAACCTTATTGCCGACCCGGATGTTTTCTTGTGTCATAATTGCGGTGACTGTACAACGTATTGTCCCCGCGGAGCCAAACCTTCCGAGGTTCTTGGTGCCATCCGTGCCTATGCCTATACCTTTTACGGCTGGCCGGCTGGACTCGCAAAACTCGCTTCGTCGGCAAAAGGTCTGCCGATGTTGATCGGCATCCCTGCGGTAATTATTTTTATGCTCTGGCTGCTTTCCGGAGCAATGCATATTCCAACCAAAGAAGAATTTGCCGTTCATGGCTATCAGCAGTTTTTTGGAACCTGGGATTTCAAATGGTACGCTAAAAACATTTTCTTTATTGTTTTGATTATGGTTCCGTCCGTAGGTATTGCCATCTTTTCTGTATTCAAGGGTGTCACCAAGCTTTGGAAGGATATGTCGGCCCGGGCCAAGATAAGCTCTGCGTTCAGACCATCCGTACCGCAGTTCTTTACCCAGTTTCTCTGGCCGTCAATTGTTGAAATCGTTAAACACAACCGCTTCAAAGAATGCACGACGAATACTGACCGTGTGACAGGACATCTACCATTAATGCTAGCCTTTATTGGTTTGGCTATCGTTACCACCTGGTCACTTATCAAAAACGATATTCTTGGTCTTATCTGGCCCTCGCTGCACGGGCCAATGTCACTCATCGACCCGTTTAAAATTCTGGCTAATGTTTCCGCCGTAGCTCTATTGTTCGGTGTTTGGTGGCTATGGAAAAATAGGGCACAATCTGAGGAAGAGGGAACCGCCAGTCGCACCTTTTACGACTGGTTTCTCATTTGGGAGATTATGGCTGTTGGGGTAACTGGCCTTGCATCAGAAATTTTGAGATGGATCGGCATCCCCTCTCTGGGATACATAGTATATTACGTGCACCTCATCTCAGTAATGATGCTGTTTCTCTATATGCCTTACACAAAATTTGCTCACATCGTTTATCGTACGGCCGCAATGGCTTTTGAGAAATACAGAGAGAGCTCTTTCGGCAAGCCTGTCATTGAGCAGTAAAGCGGTTTAATACCCTTCAGGCACTGCAAGGCTGGTTCTTTACGAGAACCAGCCTTTTTCTTTGTTTAGTGCTGAAATAAATGGCCGCCAATGTATAGGATTGCACGTCGCCTGCAGGATTATTTTGGCACCTTTAAGGCATCTTGGATCAGGCTAATTTTTAGGCCACAGCATAAAAAAAAAATATTGCTATATAGTT
The DNA here is from genome assembly GCA_013042695.1 of Desulfobacterales bacterium. GTDB lineage: Bacteria > Desulfobacterota > Desulfobulbia > Desulfobulbales > Desulfocapsaceae > JABDPQ01. Next base: position 2,229 of record JABDPQ010000702.1, read on the forward strand.
TGTGAAGATGTATGTTAATCAGCTTTGTAAGCTGGCGTAGCTCAATTGGCAGAGCAGCTGATTTGTAATCAGCAGGTTGCGGGTTCAAGTCCCATC
>JABDPQ010000704.1 GCA_013042695.1 Desulfobacterales bacterium
CCAACCCAAATATCAAACCTGATGCCATTGTTTCAGCATGGGGCGCTTTCAAAGGAAGCCCGTTAAATGTTGCCAAGTATGGCGAACTGCAAACGGATGCAATCAAATTGATGGATAAAGCAGGATATAAATAAATCGTGCTTTGATGAAGACACTCAGGTTTAATCATGGCGGCATTGACCCATGGCAATACATTACTTGGGGCCTTGCCGCCATCGTCATAATTCCTCTTGCAACTCTTTTCAGTTCTTTTCTGACCCCTGAGAAAGAAATTTGGGAGCACTTAGCAACGACACTTCTAGGAGAACTGTTTGCCAACACCTTGATACTTGTCCTCGGAGTAGCCTGTTTCACAACCCTTGTTGGTGTGTCTTTAGGATGGTTTACAGGCGCATGCGATTTCCCAGGACGTCGGTTTTTCTCTTGGTCCCTCGCACTTCCCATGGCTCTGCCAGCATATGTAATGGCTTTCATCTTTCTTGGCTTAATGGACTTCACCGGACCAGTTCAGACTCTGTTAAGAAAAATACCGGGGCTGGAAAACCAAATAGTAGAGGTTCGTACAGCACCTTTTGTGGTGATTGTAATTGGGCTAACTCTTTATCCTTATGTCTATTTATTGAGTCGCGCATCATTCATGAACCAGGGACGGGCAATATTAGAAGCATCTCGAACACTTGGAATGAATCCTCTCCAAGCTTTTTATAAGGTTGCACTACCGATTTCTCGTCCATGGATCGTAAGTGGCTTAGCTCTAGTTTTAATGGAAACACTTGCTGATTTTGGTGCGGTCTCAATTTTTAATTATAATACGTTTACAACAGCCATATATAAATCATGGTATGGGTTCTTCTCGTTAGGTGCTGCGGCGCAACTATCATCACTGCTTGTTATTTTTGCTCTCGCCCTTGTGACCATAGAAGGGTTGTATCGGTCACAGATGAAATATTATGATAACTCAAGAGGAGGGAGCGTGAGCACGCGTCTACAATTACAGGGGTGGCGTGCTGGAATTGTAACAATTTATTGTTCCTTTACCTTGCTCATTGCTTTCATTATCCCACTTATACAACTCATAGTTTGGAGCTTTGAGGTAATCCAATCCGGAGAATCTATAACTTATTCCGGTTACATTTTTAAGACCCTTTTGCTTGGGGCATTAGCAGCCATACTCATCTGCTGTGCGTCAATTTTGCTCGCCTATGCGCGTAGGAGAAACGCATCGGCGAGAAGTCGCTTTTTATGTAGGGTTGCAACAATTGGGTACGCTTTACCGGGAACCGTTTTAGCTGTAGGCATAGTGATCCCGATAGTCTGGTTAGATAGTCTACTACAAAATATTCTTCTATATACGTTTAGCATTGAATCAGGATCGATCATACAAGGGACCGTGGTAGTCATGCTCGGAGCCTATTTGGTCAGGTTTCTTGCTGTTGGTTTTGGTTCTGTCGACAGCGCAATGCAGAACATCAAACCAAGCATAGATGAGGCTGCAGCTATTCTCGGTAAAACTGGTGGTGAAGTTCTCAGGAAAGTACATTTTCCACTACTCCAGAAAGGCCTTCTTACCGCACTGGTTCTTGCTCTTGTCGACGTTATAAAGGAAATGCCCATCACCCTTATGACTCGACCGTTCGGCTGGGATACCCTTGCAGTTAAAATTTATGAATTAACGAGTGAAGGTGAATGGGTACGTGCATCACTCCCTGGGCTCTATCTCGTAATAGCTGGAATCATTCCTGTATTTATTTTAATCAGAAGAATGGAGAACCCCTAAATGCAATCCGGTAAACCACTTCTAATGGTCAATCAAGTATATAAATCATTCGATCAAAATGATGTTGTAAAAGATGTCTCACTCGAACTAAACAATGGCGAGATTGGTTGCCTTTTAGGCCCAAGTGGCTGTGGTAAAACAACTCTGCTGAGAATCATAGCTGGATTTGAAACAGTCCAGCAAGGCGTTGTAACCATAGCTGATAGAGACGTATCGTCAAAGACAATTATGATCCCACCAGAGCAACGAAATATCGGCATGGTTTTTCAAGATTATGCTCTGTTTCCACATCTTTCTGTAGCTGAGAATATTGCATTTGGTTTGAAACAGGGAAGTCGCAGGTCAAAACAAAAAATAATAGAGAGATTACTGGAACTTGTTGGCTTGGAAACATCTGGCAAATCCTACCCCCATGAGTTATCCGGAGGACAACAGCAGCGGGTTGCACTGGCAAGAGCTCTCGCTCCAGAGCCAAAACTCCTATTACTTGATGAACCATTTTCTAACCTTGATGTCACCTTACGGGAAAAACTTACAGTCGAAGTACGAGACATATTGAAGATTGCTGGAATAACTGCACTAATGGTTACACACAACCAATATGAGGCTTTCTCTGTGGCTGATTCTGTCGGAGTGATTTTTAATGGATCTATCAGTCAATGGGATAGCGCCTATAATATCTATCACGAACCCAAAACGTTGGAGGTTGCTACATTTGTCGGAGATGGTTCAATATTGAAAGGGCGTGTAACCGGGGCAAATCAGATATCGTGTGGCCTTGGAGAACTTAATGGAGACTTATCTCTTCCCTGTGAGAATGGCTGTCAAGTTGATTTGCTCGTTAGACCTGAGGATGTGTTGCATGATGATAGTTCCAAGGTGAGTGCCAAAGTAATACATAAATCATTTCGGGGACCAAATATTCTGTATAAGCTTGAGCTTCCAAATACAGAAACGTGCCTGGCTCTTGTTTCTAGTCATCATAATCACCAACTTGGCGAGAATATCGGAATTGTCCCAGAAGTTGATAATTTGGTAGTGTTCCCTTCGGAAGCTACCGTATTTGATACTGTTTAGTTTCGAAGCAGCTCACTATTATTTTTAAACCTATTCAAACAATCCTTGCCCCCTTGATGTACAAGAAGCGAAATAACATTTTCTTCCTCACAAAAATTGTAATAGGGTTCTCAGAGTCCTGTTCTGTTATTTGTGTATATTTCCATAATTGAATATTGTCATCCATGATATTCTTAAAATGATATGGTTATGGTTGGCAGTAATGAAGGCGAGAGCATCTCTTTTGTCAGACAAGGTGTTCCTATTGAATAGTCGGTGATATCTTGAAAAATTTAAAAAAAGATATGGTGATATGACCTGATCAACCCATGCGATAGGTGTTGAAAATATCGCCTGAACCGAATGAAAGTTATCAAGATAGATATCCTCCTGATAGCTTATTGAGACACCTTCCAAGGCGATAAAAAGGCTCGTATTGGCAATGTTAACTATTTAAGCATATCAGCAAGTTAATACTGTCCTGAGAAACTACCATTTTGTAGGGGCTGGATGATTTGCTGACAGAATCCCAACAAGGTAGAGGAATACGGTTATTATCTGGGATGGTACTTACATGAATAATTCATGCTAAGTGTTCATAGTTCATAGCTCAGAATCACCTTTTATTGAGAACCACTTTTTGAGCGGTATACTCTTGCTCGTTTATCTCTCCAGATGCAAATCGATTCCTCAATAACTCAAGTGCACTATCGTTTTGCCGTGCGATTTTATTTGAGAAAAGAGAGCTAATAATGATGTATACAAGATAAACAATAACTCCCCAGAATAGTAATGGAAAGACCCATCCCAAAAACCATGGTCCATGGCCAAAAGATGGACCCAATCCACAAAAGCTGTTACCCCAATCACTAAAATTTGATCCCCAGATACTGTTGTTTACCCCTCTGTGTTAAATAAAAAAGAATCTACTATATTTCTATTCAATTTCATGCAAAATACACACCACAAAGTAGTAATTGTGATCATTGCTACACAGGTCTATGATTCTCCGATCTTATTTATCGATAGATCGACCGAATTATTAAAATCCTAAATTAATCAATAGTGTAAAAAATACTCAGTTATATGAGCTTGTGGGTAAAAATTATACATCTGAAAGAGTTTCTGAAAGTGAGTTTATACTTGTTCAGGTAATTTAAATAACCAAGCATTGAATTTAGCATTGCCACAGCGAAGCTATTCAATGTGGCATTCTGCTCCAACAAAAGATGAATTCCTGATCAGGTAATTTCAGCCCGAAGCGTCCAACTTAATATTGCCAATTCCAAGGTACTTAATTCTATATGAGCCTTAAATTGTAGGTTATTCCTGTGCACCCACTGATCATATACCTGGCCCAATCTATGGTTCTGGTGTCTTATTACACACCCTCACAGCTACCTGGGCCATAAATCACTTGCTCCCGAAGTAAGGATTTTCGAGTACACAGGGTCCGGCAAAACCCAAGAGAGCAGTAACTGGATTCACTAACTTAAATGTGGACCGTTAAGG
>JABDPQ010000706.1 GCA_013042695.1 Desulfobacterales bacterium
GTGCAGAGTATCACTGATTTTACGACGAATCAGTACCTCATCGTATTCCTGATGCTGGCTATTCTGATGGTCGCCGGGTGTGTGATGGAAACTACTCCAAACATCGTTATACTCTCTCCCCTGCTCCTTCCGCTGGCGCTCGAAATAGGGATGCATGAGATCCATTTCTGCATCTTCATGATCACCGCCCTGGGGATCGGGTTCATCACTCCGCCGCTGGGGCTTAATCTTTTCGTTGTGTCGGGGGTAACGGGCGAATCGGTGATGTCAATTTCGAGGTATGCAGTCACCTTCGTGTTTACCATGCTTATTGTTGTGCTGATTCTGGCTTTTGTTCCGGCCCTATCGTTATGGCTGCTCTGACCTCGGTTTACATTCCTTTAAGAGGCCAAGTATAAGAAAAAAGCCACGCTATGCTTACTATACTTGGCCACTGTAGCAAAGTGTCTTAGCTTTATAGCCGGCAGTAATCGTTTTTTATCAACTAGCATACCAGGCCTATCGTTACTATCATTAGCCATAGGGTTTAGACCATTCAGCTCATATCTGCAGCCTCCAAGAAAACGACAGATGGATGTTGACGTAACGTTATATCCCCCGCTGCGCCACAACAGATTCAGCAGGGCAACGGTGTCTTTGAAAGAACCGGCAACGATTGACACCCTTTTGGAGCACCTTGTGATCAATCAGCATGAGGTTGGTTCGGTGTATGTCAACGGTGAATACGGTGTTTTCAGTCAATCCCTTGCAAATGGAGACCGGGTCACGCTTTTACCGCTTATCGGAGGCGGCTGACCTTGGACACATCAATTAAAGTTTAATCAAAACGCCATGTTTAGATGATTATGAGAGGATAATTAGTGATGAACAGATATACGTTGTTGCTTAACGGAACCTGGCAGGACAGCGACACCCATCTTACGGTGACCGATCCGGCATCAGGTGAGCAGATTGGCGAAGTAGCCATGGTTGATCGTAGTGCGGTGCGGCAGGCTCTTGAAGATGCCCAAACAGCATTAAACAGCTGGAAGAAGCTGACGGCGAAAGCGCGTGGTGAGTATTTGCTGGCAATCGCAGACGAACTGACAAAACGAGAAGACATGATCGCCGAGCTCATTAGCAAAGAGAACGGTAAGCCGTTGGCCCAGGGCAAGGGTGAGGTGGCAATGTCCATCGATCATCTGCAATGGTTCGCCGAAGAAGCCAGGCGAGCCTATGGCCGGGTCGTCCCGCAGCAGGCCGAGGGGAAACGGCATATCGTTATCAGGCAGCCGGTGGGGGTGGTAGGGGCCATTGCACCATGGAATTTTCCACTGGTTCTGGCTTTGCGAAAAGTCGCCCCGGCGCTTGCTGCAGGCTGCACGGTTGTCCTGAAACCGGCAAGTGCAACGCCGCTTTCAGCCATTGAACTTGCCCGTTGCGTAGAAGCGGCTGGACTGCCTAAGGGTGTTTTTCAAGTCGTGGTCGGAAACGCCTCCGAGATTGCTGCTGAGATGCTGGAAAATCCCATCTGCCGTAAAATCAGTTTCACCGGTTCGACCGAAGTTGGTCGTCACCTGATTGGTGGCGCGGCCCAGACATGTACCGAGCTCTCTCTTGAGCTGGGCGGCAATGCACCGCTGCTTGTTTTTGAAGACGCTGACTTTGAGCAGGCCCTGAACGGGGTTCTGGTAACCAAATTTCGCAATAACGGCCAGTCCTGTATCGCTTCAAATCGTATCTATGTTCATCGTCCGATTTATGATCGTTTTCTTGCGGCACTGGTTGGCCGGGTGCAGCAATTGAAAGTGGGAAACGGCCTTGAACCCGGGGTTGATGTTGGCCCCTTGGTCGATGAGAAGGCCTTGTCTGCAGCCTTGACTTTCATTGAGGATGCCGTCACGGACGGCGCCAGGGTTCTGGCTGGTGGAAAACGTTACGGAGATCGGGGTAATTTTCTCATGCCCACAATTCTGGTTGATTTACCGGAGAACGCCCGGTGCTTGCAAGAGGAAATTTTTGCACCTGTTGCGGCGATATATGTCTTTGATGACGAGGACGAGGTTATCGAAAAAGCCAATGATACCGAATTTGGCCTGGCCGCCTATGCCTTCACGACCAATCTTAACCGGGCATTTCGAGTGGCTGAAGCGTTGGAGGCCGGTACTGTTGGCATCAACGATCCGATACCATCGACGAGCAACTGCCCGTTCGGCGGCTTCAAGCAGAGCGGCTGGGGCAGGGAGTTGGGCAGCGAGGGAATTGATGCCTATCTCGAAACAAAACACATCTCCATTGCCGGTATCGATTAAGCGTATTTTTCAGCATCATTCTGGAATGACCAGCGAGACATTATGTTCGGTCATCATTTCACAGGCGTGAGCTGAAGGCGTTTGGTCGGTGACCAGATAAGAGACCTCATGCAGGTGCCCGACTTGGGCCAGGGCGCTTTTTTCAAATTTGCTGCCGTCGGTTACCAGGATGACATCACGGGCATTTTGCATCATCCGGTTCATCAACATGGCTTCTTCATAGTCATAATCGAGAAGCAGTCCGTCAGGAGTAATTGCACCAATACCCATCAGCAAAAAATCGACTTGAAAATTATCAACAAACTCGATGGCTGCCGGCCCGATAATACCGCCATTATGGTGGCGGACGCGGCCGCAGGGCATGAGCAATTCGATTTCTCTTTTACTGTAGAGGTGAAAGGCCGCATGGATATTATTGGTGATGACGCAGATATTCGTCATGCGGGAAAGTTCCTTGGCGACGATTTCCAT
>JABDPQ010000403.1 GCA_013042695.1 Desulfobacterales bacterium
CTATACAGCAAGGATATGAATCGAGACGCAGATATCTAAATATCAAGCGCACTCGTTTTTAAATATTATAAGGAGGAAGAGCTATGACTTTGACAATTGATTTCGGTCCCATGGACATCTATAAACAGGTTGAAAAAACCAACATTAGGGGACGCCATTTCACCTTCATCGATGACCTATCGCCCGATGAGCTCGACAACGTCTTCAAGACTGCGGTGATGCTTGAGCCCTTCTGGCGCAGCCGTATTCCATTGCTTGAAGGAAAGGTGCTATGCACTCAGTTCTTCCAACCGAGTACACGTACACGCTTCAGCCAGGAAACCGCAATGTACCGTCTCGGCGGCAACGTCATTACTGAATCCAACCCGCTGGTCAGCTCCTCAGCTGCCAAGGGAGAGTCGCTGTATGATTCACTCCGGGTTACATCGCAGTATGCGGACGTTATCGTGCTGCGCCATCCAGACGAGGGAGTAATCGATGTTATTGAAGAATTGGGCAGCGAATCCTCACCTGTCATCAGTGGTGGTTACGGCAATGTTACCCACCCGACCCAGGGACTGCTCGACATGTATACAGCCTACCGGCTGCTTGATGGTGATTTTACCAAAATGACTATCATGATTGCCACACCCGACCTGTCGCGGGCGCGCTCCGGACAGTCTTTCGGACTCGGCCTGGCGCGAATGGGCGCTCGGGTGATTTATTCCGGCACAACAGGTCTGGAAACTCCTCAGGTAATCCGCGAAAAGCTGAAGGGTATGAATGCTAATTTCATCGAGGTTAACGACCTGACCATTGGTCAGCAGGAAGAGATGATAGCTGACGAGGGAGTGGATCTCGTCTACCTGCCAGGCTGCTCAGTTAAGAAAGGTGATCCTGGGCGCGACGATTTTCTGAAAAAGATGGCTGAGTTTTATTTTACCGCCGATGGCCTGAAGCACATCGAAAAGAAGAGCGGCAAGACGGTTGGTATCACGCATTCTCTTCCACGCAATGAAGGTGAATTCGATTTTGCCATCGATAAAACAGCTCATCAGCTTTATTTCAAAGCGATCGGCTTCTCTATCCCGGTTCGCATGTCGCTGCTGGCTAATATCTGCGGTATCTGAACCAATGTAGTACCCGAGCCTAGAAAATGACAACCAGCTTCTATTATTTTCTCGGCTCGGACTTAAGGCCAGAGAGGTTCCCAAAATAACTGGGTTGCCCTCGCGGTCTTTCGTATGAATACCGTTATTTGCATTAAGGAGTTCATCCCATGGCAGAAATCAGAGAAATTCCCCGGCGAATTATCATAGCAATTGGCGGCAATGCAATACATCCTTCCGGCATCAAGGGGACATCGGAAGAGCAGGTTGCTATTGCGGCTGATACCGCCCAGGCATTGTTGCCGCTGTTGGAACTCGACAACGAATTGATCATTACACACGGAAACGGTCCCGGTGTCGGTAAAGTGCTGATGCGCCAGGCGCTTGCCCGCGACGCGGTTGCTCCGATGTCATTGGACATCTGCGTAGCAAACACTCAGGGCGTAACAGCTTATCTTCTAGTGCAGGCATTTGAGAACGCACTACGCATGATTGGCAACCAGCGGCATGTTGTCGGCTTGGTAACGCAGGTCGAGGTCAATCCGGATGATTCCGGGTTCGCCAATCCGACAAAACCTGTTGGTTATTTCTATACTGAGGAGGATGCCAAAAACCTTAGTGCTCAGTTGGGCTGGACCATGCGCGAAGACGCTGGCCGTGGCTGGCGCATGGTTGTCGCTTCACCGGCTCCACAGCACATTTGTGATATTTCTCTTATTGAGACGCTGGCCAGCCGCGGTACGGTAGTGATTGCCGGAGGTGGTGGTGGAGTTCCCGTAGTTAGGGATTCTCGCGGTGTACGCAATGGTGTTGAAGCAGTTATCGACAAGGACTTGACCACCGCCCACATGGCCAACGTACTGGGAGTAGAAGAAATCATGATTTTAACCGCTGTTTCGCGTGTAGCGATCAATTTCGGCAAACCCGATCAACGCGAACTTAAAGTTGTAAGCGTTTCAGAGTCCCGCAAATACATGGATGCTGGACACTTTCCTGAGGGCAGCATGGGCCCGAAGATAGAGGCAGCCATCCGTTTTATAGAAGGCGGTGGCAAGAGAGTGATCATCGGACATCTCAACGAAGCTCTGCCTGCCTTACATGGTGAAACAGGCACCCATATTATCCCTGACAACGCTCAATAGGCTGGGCAACAGTGAGAATCTCATGGTCAATCACTCATGTATAGGGTGTCATGATCTCTAGACAAATTGGTGATTCGACTATCTGGCCAACCATTAAACCGAAGGATAACGATGCAGCATGAAATCAAAGTGAGACCTCTGAATCGTTGGGAATTCAAGCCATTTGGAGATATTATTGAAATCGATGGGCACGGTGAAAGCAGATCGATCAATGACGGCTTTGCCACCCGTTATCACGACCTGGCTCATGTTGACGTTAACGCGGCCGAAGGCCGACCATTAATCAATATTTTTCGTGGCAGACCAAGGCCGCTGCCCCTCACAATCCACATGATGGAGAAGCATCCTTTAGGAAGTCAGGCCTTTATGCCGCTACACCAAAACCCGTTTGTCATTGTCGTAGCGCCTCCGGGAGATGGTGTGAACCCAATGAATTTATCTGCTTTCATCACCAATGGTTCACAGGGGGTTAGTTATGCCCGCGGGGTCTGGCATTTCCCCCTGTTAGTATTGGGCGGAGAACAGGACTTTTTAGTCATTGATCGCGGCGGTGAAGGAGACAATTATGAAGAACACTATTTCGATAACAACGAAATCTGCCTTTTGGCACTGCGGCATGGCGATATCTGCTGATAATCTTTATAGGACATCTGCTCATCGGCAGTTGTCCGGATATTTTCTTATTACCTTCAGGGCAATGTAAGCCGTTCAGGTGTGAACTATTTACAAAACCTTCACGTATTGAAACTTTTTTATTTTATTATTGTTATCAATATTGGTCCTTTTACGTATTAAAATTTCCTGAAAATTGTTGCATACGTTTGTATAATTAAGTATGGTTCATTTGGTTTTATTTTAACCGAGCTATACGCGGCATGGAGAAGAAGCCCATAGCGGGGTTTGATAACGATTTTCTTACTCAGGTTTCAATAGAAAATTAATTTTATTGATGTTTTGGCATCACCAGGCAACATTTAAAATTCTTATTAACAATTAATTACTCGATTGTTGGAAATAAAATGAAAGATACAACTCATACGGAAATTGAAAGGGTATGTAATGCAACCTACCAGGCAATCTTTGAACGGCGGTTAGAGCCTAATACCCGCCTGGTTGAATCCCAACTGGCAAAAGCTCTTTCAACGAGTCGCGCCAGCGCACGTCAGGCATTGTTGCTGCTGGCACAAAGGAAGCTGGTCAAAATTGTTCCAAACAAGGGAGCAGTGGTTGCCGAACCATCAAAGACAGAGGCAGTCGAGGTATTCGCTGCCCGCCGTTGTATAGAGCGCCAGATTGTCCACTTAGTTTACGAACGGTGCCAGGCTGAAGACCTTCAGATGCTTAGAACTCACTTGGAGAGGGAGCAGCAGGCAAGGCAGAATCATGATCATTTTGAATTGATTCGTGCTACCGGCAAATTTCATCTGCTGCTTGCAGAAATTGCCGGTAACGGACTGCTGCTCGATTTTCTTCAGCAATTGATAGCTCACAGTTCCTTGATCCTCGAAAAATTTGAATCCCACGGCAATCAAATCTGCCAGGAAGGTCACCATGCCGAACTGGTTCGCCTCATTGCCGAAGGGACGAAAGAGGAAGCAGAGAAGCTCATGGACCAGCACCTTAGTGAAATTGAGCAAGTTCTCAATTTCAAGAGAAAAGTCAAGCCTGCCGACCTAACTGAGGTATTCGCTTCATTTATTGAACCTCAACAGATGGATTAGCTATCAGGAGAGCATTTCAGAAACCATACGGTAATCATTCTGCCATAAATAGATGAGCCACTTGCAAAAGGCTCTGTTATCAATATTTTCGTCTCAGACTGATCTTCATCTGAAACACCCCAGTGCAGGCGTATCGAATTCAATAGGGATCAGCTTCTCGCATACATTATTATGCAAATAAGAGCCGACGTACCGCGTTTTCCGTCACATAAAACGTGGTACTCCAACTATTCTTTGGGATTTTATCCTTGCGCCTAACTACCACTATGTGTCCTTTACTTGATGCCTTATGTGGCTATTTTGTTTTCATGATGTCTTTTCCAAAGATCGGGGACAGGTAACGGTTTTAATGGTGTAACCACTATTGGTAATTTTGTAATTCCCACTGCATTATTAGGGAGCTAAGGAATAATGTTGCCGTGAAATCATATTGCCTCGTGTAACTTCAGCTTCACGTTTACAATCTGTATTTGCTGGCGGGAGTGACCAATGAAAAGAAGAGATTTTATCAAGAATACTATCTTATTGTCCACCAGCCTCAGCCTGAAAAGCCTTCCGGAAATATCGATAGCCGCCCCAGTGGTTCTCCAAAAAAAGAAGATAACCATAGGCATTTTCTCCCCCTCTCATTGTGCTGCACCGCTTATTTTTGCTGAGAAGAAAGGGTATTTCAAAGACGAAGGTCTCAATGTCCGGCTGATTAACTATCCCACCATGTTAGACTTAGCCAAGGATCTCATTGCCGGCAAACTTGATATGGGCCAACTGACAGTACCGCTGATCTTTGCACTTCATCTAGGAGCAAATCCTGCAAATCTTCAAAAAAATCTTGTCATGCCCATGATTTTAGGTGTCCATGGTTCTAATCTGATGATAAGCAAGGATTCTACTATCACCAGGCCCTCCGACTTCAAAGGGAAAATTATTGCAACCCATACAAAGCTTGCAGTTCATTACCTCCTGGTTCGACTTTATCTACAGCAAAACGGAGTGGACACTGAAAATGATGTCACCATGTCGATAGTCAATTTAAATGACCTGACTGCTATACTTAAGCGCGGCGAGTTAGACGCCTTTATGATGCCGGAGCCGGTAAATGCTTTAGCAGAGAACACGAACGAGGCCACCACCTATATTCTCAACCAGTTTATCTGGCGCTATCACCCTTGCTGCGGACTGACAGCAAGAAAAGAGTATTTTGATTTACAGGACAGAGAGAAAACATTTGCTCTGGTTTCTGCCGTCTCCAGAGCATCCCTGTACATCAATAAAGAACGTAATCGCCAAGAGCTGGTGTCGGTTTTGATGAAGACATCATACGGCTTCGAGTTGTTACCTCGAAAAGTAGTCAATCTGGCATTAGCCTTTTCACGTTCTTCATTTTATCCTTTTCCCTATCAATCTACAGCTCTTCTGCTACTTCAATTGATGAGGGAGTACAAGCTGCTTTCAGACCCAGATATCAGTAAAACTGCCAATGAGGTTTTTCTCTCCGATTTCATGAGAGAGAGCCTGTCTGCAATTGGAAATAAGGCACCAAGAAAGAATTATCGTCCGGAAATCGTCATGGGGAGGCCCTTTGAACTGGAAACCACAACGAATCAGTACTAAGGTAGTTATTCCCCTAATTCTGCTGGTCGTCACCTCCCTCGGCCTGGTGTTTATCCTGCTCACTCGGCACACACATGAAACAGTGATCAGGCTCAATACCGCTGCTCTTCAATTGGAAACGAAACGTCTGTACCATTTTTGTGAAAAAGCTGTAGAGGCGCTGATAGTAGATCACACATTTGGTAATCCAAAAGTAATGAATCAGAAAAAAGAGGTGGTTCTCAGTGAGATTGAAATGCATTTGTTGGCTGAAGGTCTAGATGGAGCAGTATTCAATCAACAGCATATCATTTTATCCACCATAGATTTCGTCTCAAGCCCAGAATTTGAAGGGGCGAGTGGTACCTTTGAGATTCAGAGCAAAGAAGGGCTCCTTTATGGCTATTACCTCTACTTTCCTGTATGGGAATGGCACCTTGTTTCCCTTCTGCATGAAGGGCCGTATTGGGCCAGTCATTATCGTACCCGAATTTTTCTCGCATCTACTGCAATTGTCTACCTCTTCCTTGGATTCTTTGTCTTGCTGATACTCTGGTACGGTTTGCAGAGACCACTCTCAACGATAGTGGATCAGCTCAACGCAGATGGCAAGATACGTCTTAAAACGGGAACTAGGGAGCTCGATCTGCTCGCCTCTACCATCAACAGCCAACTTGAGTCTATTCTAAAAGAAGCTGATGCCAAGGTGGAGCGCAAAAAGATCGAACACGAACTCGAGATTGCCAGAAATATCCAACAATCACTTCTTCCTGCCAGATGTCCTATAATTAAAGGTCTTGATGTCGCGGCAATCGCTCTGCCGGCAATGCAGGTCGGTGGTGATTTCTATGATTTTATTCCATTAGGTGACAACCGAATCGGATTAGTGATTGCTGACGTCTCTGGCAAAGGCATGCCGGCAGCCCTTTTCATGGCTTTATCGCGCGCTTTGATACGAGTTAATGCTACACAAGAACATGCCATCACAACTGTAATCGAAAAGACCAATCATCTGATCCAGGAATTCTCCAGCTCCGGATATTTTGTTACCCTTTTTTATGCCATCGCAGACAGTAATAACAGCTCCTTGCAATATATAAGGGCTGGTCATAACCCACCTCTGTACTACAAGGCTGGAGATAATGAGATTATTCCTCTGAAAGGAAAGGGAGTAGCACTTGGTGTATTTGATGACCTAGACCTTGAGGCAAAAGACTTTGTCCTGGCAACGGGGGATATTTTATTGTTATTTACAGACGGTGTAACAGAAGCGATAGACCCGCTCAACAAGGAGTTTGGTGTGGGCCGGCTGAGTGAGTTGCTCCGAAAAAATCGCCATCTCACAGCTTCTGCAATAATCAATGAGATAAAGCAAGAGATTGATACGTTTGCGGACGGTGCACCCCAATTTGATGACATTACACTGGTGGTGCTTAAGGTGATGGAGAAAGAATAGGGGACAGACCACGGTTTTCTTCTACGAGAAAACCGTGGTCTGTCCCCTATTCTTTT
>JABDPQ010000708.1 GCA_013042695.1 Desulfobacterales bacterium
CAATATATCTCTATCACTGTCTGGGGCAATATAGGTGCCCCATAAAGAAGTTTTTTGCAATGAATCGAACCCAGGTGTTTTTTTAAGTCGGTCAACTCCTTTCTCAACACTCTGATTAAGACGTGCAAACAATTTTTCATAGAGCTTTAAGGCATCTTCCCATCGATTTTCTCTCCAAAGTGATCGAGCAAGAAGAAGTGTCGTACCTGGAGACATGATGCTGCCAGTGTCAGAATCATCCTCTTTTTTGTGCAATAATTCATTTATGGTAACAGTATTCTTGTCGATTATTATTTGAGGATTTCCCTGCAGGTATTCTAAGTCTTGTGTTTTTTTCAGAAAGAATGTTTCGTTTGGGTATGAAAGGTGTAATGCCTGATAAGCGCTGTAAGCATCATCATAGGCGAGAAGAGCGTTATCGGTGATTGCGGTTAAAATCTTGACTCTAAGCGAGTCTGGAAGAGCTTCTTTGAGCTCAGTAAGATATTCTTTGGCCAGTGAATACGCTTGTAAGTCGATGAGCAGCTCACTTTCGTTTACCGAGTCTGAAATATTTTTTAAAATGTTCGCTGATTTCTGAGGCTTTGATTGCGCATCCCTGTCAGTTGCAATCTTAGCTTTCTTAAGAAGATTGTCGATTGCAGTGATTTGTTTGGAGCCGTTAATATACCTTTTATATGCATCTACTGCTCGTTTGCCCTTGTCATATTTTTTAGAATGATAGTGATGCATGGCAAGAAAAAGTAGAATATTTTCATCAGCTTGGTTAATTGATTTTGTGGCTGCCCGAGAGGCGAGATAGGATGATGCTTTATTAATGGCCTCTTCTTTTTGACCCGACAACTCAAGCAGTTGCAAGTTTTGATGAAAAAGTTCGCTTTTTTGTTCAGGGGAGAGCGGCTTCCCATTACTCACCCAGTAGTCATTTTGTTCGATGTGATAAAGCCAAATTGTCGCTGCATTATCATCTTCTTCAGCCAAATAAAACCTGCCAAGCGCAAGAAGAGCTTCAGCTGAAAGCGGCTGCAGTGCAGCAGTTTGAAGAAGTAATTGCTCAGCTTTAAATGAAAATTCTTGCTTGGCCAAGACATGTGCTCTTTTAATATTAAGGCGGAGTAGATAATCAGGTCTCTTGTTCGAATTTGAAATTAATCGTTGCAACTCTTTGTCTGCTTGTGAGTAGAGTTGCATTTTCATCAGTGCGTCCAGGTATAGAAACGACATTTCTATGGTGTCTTCAGATATCGTTTCCCTCTCTTTAAGATACCCTAAATAGATGTCCTGCAAGGTATCGATAAAACCAAGATCACCGGCGAGGCGCATTGCTTCTTCTCGAATTTTCTTATCCTCGGGCTTACTATCAAGATAGAGGGTATAACTTTTTAGTCTTGCCATGTCATCCCCAAGACCGTCTTCACATGAAGCTTTTAAAAGATAATATGACGGTGAAAAGTCTTCTTTCTTCTGAGCCAAAGCAAGCACGTCTAAGCACTTTGAATATTCTTGCCTGCTTAAGTGTAACTTCGAGAGCTTCATCAAGTTGTCAATATCATCAGTATCCTGGACAGTAATGAGTTCAAGAACTTCTATCAGCTCTTTATCTTTGTTGAGATTTTCCAACAAATCGGCCATTGCACGATAGATTCCGATCCTGTCGGGAGTAATTTTTGCAAGATCTCGCCAGAGCATCCAAACGCCATCGTTCTCGACAATAGATAATAGATCATTTGCCATTATTAATTGAATATTGGCAATATCTGAGGAAACATCCCTTCCCTCGGGAAATTCATCCCTAAATTTCTCGTAAAATCCCAGTGCTTTGTCAGGTCGGCCTTGAGTAAATAGATATATTTTACCGGCAACGAGCAGTAGGTTTTCGCGATTAACATTGTTGTCTAAAAGAACAAGCAAATCAGGCAAGGCGTCAGAGAACCTTTTCTTTTCGAGAAGGTAATCTACATATTTCTGTCGAAATTCTATGTCTTCCGGGTTCTCTGCAATGTAACGTTTCCACAGCAATGCCGCTTCGTCGATGTTGCCGACCATTTCGATGACATATGCACTTTCTTTAAGAACTGAAGTGGTTACACGATATTTTTTTACAAGTTCTAAAAAATAATAGTTTGACTTGGCGAGATTACCGGTCTCTTTTGTGTAACGGGCGAGATCCAACAATAATTCCGGGGTTATTTCACCTCGTTGATAGAGTTGTTCAATCAGTGGAATCGTAATTTGTATCTTTTGCTGTGCTTTCAGTGATTCTATTAAACCAACAAGAGCCTCATTGGCTTGTTTACCGCCGGGATCTTGTTCATACGCTTGACCAAAATAGAGGCTTGCCTGCTCATATTGCTGTTTAAACAAGGCGATGTTACCAGCGCTAATAAGATAATCAATTCTGTCACTATCTGTTTCAATTAAGCTCATAAGCACTACGGATGCTTGTTCATAATCTTTGATCGCAATGAGCACTTTGCTGAGTTCCCATTTTGCTTCTTCAATATGGGGCTTTTCTTTGAGAACCGCATTATAGAGCTCTATGGCTTTTAAAAGTTCTTTCCTATTAGAGTGCTCGCGTGCCATGTCCCATCTCTGTTTCCAGAGAGGCTCTTTTGAATCCTTGCTGATGACAGTAATTTGTTTGTCAGGTGTAATAGCAGCTGCGAGAATTTGTTGAGGAAAAAAGAAAATTAAAAGAACGACAAAATTCAGAAAATATGTAATGTAATAATGACTACTTATAAGGTTTTTTCGGTGGAATGAATTCTTCAGTAGCTCACTGTTATATGAGTTGAATGGCTTCGGCATCGGAAGTCATAGATTTAAAATGGATAATGGGCGCAATCTTTTATTACAAGTTTTGCTAAGGTGTCCTCAGCCAAACAACTAAAAATGCAACTCTCGTGGCAATTACCGGCTTATTGTTCTGAGGTGCAAGTATATCATTCTTGCAGATAAAAGTCTGCGATTGATTTTACGACATACTCCTGCATTTCTAAAGTCAATTCAGGGTAGATGGGAAGAGCAAGCGTATCTGTGGCTGCTTTCTCTGCATGAGGCAGGGTCGGAATATTAATTACTTCTTTAACGCATTCCTGCTGGTGCAGGCACAATGGATAATAAATTTCTGTTGCAACATTTTTCCTACCCAGCCATGCCCTCAACTCGTCTCTTCGTTTGGCGCGGATGACATATTGATTATAGATATGGTAGTTTCTTGAGCGATCACCATGTGCTCTTTTTTTGTATACGGCTTGCGGTAATCGTATTGACGAGTTTTGGGCCAGGTCTGCCTCGGCAAATAGCGTCTCATAACGCTTTGCATTCCGGCGCCTGGCCTGATGCCATTTCTCTAAATGCTTTAATTTGAGACGCAAAACAACTGCCTGAATGGGATCGAGTCGAAAGTTTCCTCCAACGATGGCGTGATAATATTTGGGGTGAGCACCATGATTTCTCATTAATCTCATTTTCTTGGCAAATGAACTGTTCTGAGAAATGACCATGCCTCCATCTCCCATTGCTCCCAAATTTTTACTTGGAAAGAAGGAAAAACAACCTGCCAGCCCCATTGAGCCGGCTTTGTGCCATTTTTCAGTGCCATTTGAGATCATGGGAACTTCTGCGCCGATAGCCTGAGCAGCGTCTTCTATGATCGGAATATTATAGCGCCTAGCAATAGAAGTGATCTTTTCCATATCGGCACATTGACCATAGAGATGTACCGGGATAATTGCCTTAATTTTTCTTTCACGATCAAGTTCTAATATAGTATCTACATGTTCTGGATCTATATTGAATGTGTCTGGATTGATGTCTGCAAAAGCAGGTTTTGCGCCAACCCTGAGAATAATTCCCATCGTGGCGAAAAAACTAAACGGCGTCGTTAGGACAAGATCTCCCGGTTTTAAATCAAGGGCCATCAGAGCCACAAGCAGTGCGTCAGTGCCGCTCGAGACCCCAACTCCTTCAGGAACACTGCAATAATGAGAAATTTCTTTTTCAAGAGCTTCTACTTCCGGACCTTGGATATATCGCGTTGAATCTATGACGTTTGTGACATGTTCAAGGATCTCATGACGCAACTCAGCTAGCTGTGGTTTCAGGTCGAGTAATGGTACTTTCATTTCTGTTTAACGGGTAAAATTGGGATAAGGCCTTTGCCTCATATGAGAAAAGATGTCTACAGACGTTAGTCAGACGCATTGACTATAATTTTTTCACCATCGAAAAAATCTACGATATCAGGCATTTCTGCCTCAAGATATTTCTTCATTTTGGCAAGCAAATTTACTTCAATTTGCCTTACTCGCTCACGAGAAATATCGAATTTATCGGCAATGTTCTGCAAGGTGAGAGGCTCATCTGTCAAAAGACGCTCCTCGAGAATCATTTTTTCTTTATCATTAAGATTTTCTTTCAATTGTTCCAACAACTCACCCAACCGAAATTGCATTTCCTTGCCAGCAATTCGCGATTCTATGCCAGGATCATTGCTAGGGATGAAACTTTTCTGTTCATCATCAGAATCATTTTTAACCGGACTCTCAAGAGATACATCCCAACTATCCATCCGCTGACTCATCTCGACAACTTCTTTCTCTTTTACATTGAGACGCTCAGCGAGCAGTTTCGGTTCAGGTTGAAATCCTTGTGCTTCGAGGAGCTTTTTCTCTTTGTTCAGGCTAAAAAATAATTTTCGCTGCGCTTGTGTGGTTCCTATTTTAACAAGTCTCCAGTTATCCATTATGAATTTGAGCACATATGCTCTAATCCAATAGGCTGCGTAGTATGAAAATTTTACTCCTCGATAGGGGTCAAATTTCTTGGTCGCCTGAACGAGCCCAACATTTCCTTCCTGGATAAGATCCATGAAGTTTTGCATCCAGTATTTTTGAAAATCCATTGCAACCTTAACGACAAGCCGTAGGTTGGAAGAAACCAAACGGTAGGCTGCGTTTGAGTCTCCTGTTTCCCGAAATCTTGTCGCCAGATCTTCTGTTTCTTCTCGGGAAAGCAATTCGTATTGACTGATTTCCTGGAGGTAACGATGCAATGCAGGGTTACTGAGTACCGGAAGATTTTCGTCGTCCGAAATCGCTACAAGTGGATTTTCATGGGGTTCGGTCGGAACCGATGTTGATTTATTTTTCCTGCTCATCTATAGTATCCCCAGAACGATGAGTCGCTCTGTGAAAAGGTTGGAATTATTGCTTTACTCAAATGAAAGTGCGATTTTTCTAACTACTTAATAATTATTTTAGGCACACCTTCAACTGCTGACATCCTACCATATCCTTGATATTCGCGAAATTTATATTTTCTTATTTACATAATTATGATAGAAGAGCGTTCTTTTTATTCCTCTAATTCATTATCATTTACAATAAAGATCTCGACCAGACGACGATGGATCATATCAGAAACTTCAGTATAATCGCTCATATTGATCATGGCAAATCAACCCTTGCAGACAGGATGATCCAATTGTGCAGTCTCGTTTCTGATCGTGAATTCAAGAATCAGCTGCTTGATAATATGGATATAGAACGAGAGCGCGGCATTACCATCAAGAGCCAGACTATTTGCCTTCCCTACACCGCCAAGAATGGGAAAACCTACTCACTAAATCTTGTTGATACACCAGGGCATGTTGATTTTAGCTACGAAGTTTCTCGTGCTCTTGCGTCCTGTGAAGGAGCGTTACTACTCGTCGATGCTGCTCAGGGTGTTGAGGCGCAGACGCTTGCTAATCTTTACCTGGCAATGGAAAATGAGCTGGAAATTATTCCAGTGATAAACAAGATAGATCTTCCATCTGCAGAGCCAGACACGGTCTCATTCCAGATTGAGGAGGATCTTGGTCTTGATGCAGATATCATCCAGATGTGTTCTGCTAAGAACGGGACCGGTGTAGAAGACATTCTGAATGCCATTATTGACATACTGCCGCCTCCTGAAGGTGACCCTGATGCTCCGCTTCAAGCGTTGATTTTCGATGCACACTACGACCCCTTTCGTGGCACCGTCATTTCATGCCGCATCATTAACGGTACCGTCAAGGCAGGAGACCGTATTTTCTTCATGTCGACCAAGGCTGAATACAAAGTGGAGGAAGTAGGTCTATTTCGTTTTAAGAAAGAACCACAGAAATGTCTGAGTGGTGGTGAAGTCGGTTATATTCTCGCAGGCATAAAAACCGTCAATGACGCTAAACCAGGTGACACGATTACTCATTCTGCAGTTCCTTGCAGTTCACCCTTGCCTGGCTTTAAAGAAGTTCAACCAGTTGTTTTCTCTTCTATTTATCCTATCGCTACTGACGACTATGAAGACCTGGCAACGGCACTTGAAAAACTGCAGCTCAATGATGCTGCCTTATCGTATCAAAAAGATTCGTCAGCTGCCCTGGGGTTTGGGTTTCGATGCGGCTTTCTTGGCTTACTTCATCTCGAAGTTGTCCAGGAACGGCTGGAGCGGGAATTTGACATATCACTGATTTTAACCGTACCCTCTGTTCGCTATCGCTTTTATCTCAGCGACAGCAGTGAAATATATGTTGATAATCCGGCATATTACCCGGATCCCGCTAACATCTCGAAAATCGAAGAGCCATTTATCAAATCCTCAATTTTGATACCTGAGCGTTATATGGGCGCGGTGATGACCCTTTGCATGGAACGCAGAGCAGAAAATATTAACTATCATTACCCTACTCCTGGAAGGATCGAGTTTACCAGTGAACTCCCATTGGCAGAAGCGATCTATGATTTTTATGATCGTCTGAAATCAGTCACCCAGGGCTACGGTTCCTTTGATTACGAATTATTGGACTATCGTCAAAGTGACTTGGTGAAACTTGATATTTTAGTAAATGGAGAAATTGTTGATGCCTTGTCGCAACTGGTCCATCGGACAAATGCACGGGCACGGGGATTGAACGCCTGTGAAAGATTAAAGGAAGAGATCCCTCGGCAAATGTTCAAAATTGCCATTCAGGCAGCAATTGGCAGTACCATAATTGCCAGAACTAATATTTCTGCGCTTCGCAAAGATGTCACGGCAAAATGCTATGGCGGGGACATCACCAGGAAAAGAAAGCTTTTAGAAAAACAGA
>JABDPQ010000712.1 GCA_013042695.1 Desulfobacterales bacterium
GCCATGACCTTGCCAGCTGTCTGCATACCTTCAAAAGATTCTCGACCTACTTTGCTATTTCTCAGAGCGGAGGCACCATGTGTAAAGAGTATTATCGCCGCTGCTCCAGAGAGGAACGCTGAGGCGAGGAAAAATATGGGCAATTGCGAGCCATACCAAAATGGCCTTGCATTTAGTGAGGCAAAAACGGACCCAAGGTTACTGTTAGCACATAGTTCGGTTACAGCAGCGCAGACTCCAAGAATTACAGCGAGTTTAAATCTCCTGGTTATGATCAGGAAAAGCTCGACCAGCATAATTCCAACGGCCATGCCGTATAATGTTCCCATCCACCAGATATTTGACGTTGGATTGGGGTACAGTATGACGCCAAGCGGCATGCGCCAGACACTCTCGAGTTCAAGCCCAATGACGAGAAATGCGCCAAGAATTGAGGCTATTGACAACCAGACCATGCGATTTGCCAGTGGAGCCAGATTATTGCCTCCGAAAAGATGGCTCAGGGCGGCAAGTCCACATAATCCAGTGGAAATGATCGCAAAATAAGCATAGGTACTTATAGCTATTCCCCACGGTATCTCCCTTGTCAGGCCAAATGCTTGATGGTGACCGACATACAAGGCATACAAACCGCCAGAAATACCAAGCGCTACAAGCGCCAGCATTACCCACAGCAATAAATTAAATTGTGGTTTTCTCAGTTCTTGTTCATGGATTACTGCTACTTGGGACTGAAGAGACATGATTCCTCCTTACGCTTGCTGCTTTAAGCAGCCTCTAATGATAAGTATTTGCATTTTCAAACTATCTTGACTGATTCATTAACTGACTCCGGTTCCTGCATCTCACAGTCGAGTGTATTGTTGCTAAACATGAAGCAGAGCACGATTGGAGCGGCGAACGGACCGAGAATAAGAAAAAGTACGAAACAGACGGTGAACCAGAAACTCTCACCCAGCTTTTCCCGCCATCTTCCATCTTCACGGGAAAGCGTGCCGGTTGCTGAGCCCTGAATGTCAATACATGTTGCTGCCATGGCGATCTCCTTTGATAGCGTTTGCAGTTGCTGTTACTATCCTATGAGCAAGCGCCATGCCACTCATCTCTTACCTAAAAATTTCATACCATTAAAACATAATAAATAACTGTTATTAAACGATATATAATTATTATGTAAGTGAATTTAAGGAACCTTTAGGGTTAATTTTTTTAAAAACTCTTACCCCATTGGGCGCACTTTTCGCCCATCCTCGATAGCGCCAAGGCACATTTTGCGTCCAGAATGGTTTATGAAATTTTTATTGTGATATAAGTACTATAGGTGGGTAGGTCTTTTTTCAGAAAAAAATTCTGCGTGATTTACTTGCACAATACTGCTGCACTCATCCGTAATTTAATAATGATTACAGGATTTTGAAAAACACTCAGCAACGAGGGCGCACTTTTCGCCCTCTATTGGGGAGATAAAAGGTAGGTGGTAACGCAGGATTGTCGAAGAATTTGGTAAAGGAAAAGACAGGAGGACCCGGAAGAATTATCAGAGGAAACCCGGACCCTCCGAGGAAGGGAGTTTAATGACCTGAGCCGTGAGATGTTTCGGCCTGTTCTCCCATCAATCTTGCAACCCCCCTGACCCCAATGTGGCATGATGTACAGCGAGAATTAGAGGCAAACGCGGTACTGCCGTCATGACAGGCACCGCAATAATTGCCCTCATAAAGTGATTCCATATTAAAGTCATCATTTTCCTGCGCGGCACCCGCTTGCATCAAAAAGAGATCACTATGACATGACTCACAGTCAAGACCCATCTCCTCGGTATGCGTTTCATGCTCAAATATGACCCCTTTTACTGGCTTTGTCCATACTATCGGTCCTTCTGGCACGAGATGGCATGAAGCGCATTGGGTATCTGACGAAAAAGCAGAACTGCCGTCATGACAGGCACCGCAATACAGACCATCTGCCATTGCGGCCATATTGAAATCTTCATATGCTTCTGCGGCGCCTGTTTCCATCTCGAAGAGCTCATCGTGACATGATTCGCAATCGAGCTCCATATCCATGGTGTGGGTTTTATGGTCGAAAAAAGCGCCTTTTACCGGCTTGTTCCAAACAATTCGTGCTTCTGGCCCATAGGTGTCTTCATCATATGGCTCTTGCTCAGTTGCTGGCTGGTTCGAGGCAAAAATTACGACATAACTTAACAGAACGAGTACTGGTAAAATTATGGCTAGAGTCTTCTTCATTACATTCTCCTGCATGTGCTTCTTCGCACATCGACATCCTTGATTATCATTAGGCTTCGCGAGGACCTTGAGAAATCACCGTTCATCAGGCGTTGGTGTAAAACACATTCGGAACGGCTCCTGCTTCAGGTCTCAACACCCATACTATGGTCTCAGGAGCATGTAAAAGTGCGAACACCCTGCTATTGGGATCACTCAGATCCCCAAATACTCTGACGTCTGCAGGACAAGCCTCAGAGCACGCTGTTGTTTCCTCACCTTGTGACAGGCGGGTATCCCAGCAGAAATTACATTTGTCTACAGCTCGTTTTTCTTCGTCGAAATAACGCGCATTATACGGACAAGCAGCCATACAGGTCTTACAACCAATACAGCGTCCGTTATTCATGACTACTATGCCCGTTTTCTTGTCCTTCCATGTTGCAGTCGTCGGGCAGACACGGACGCAGGGTGGTCGGTTGCAATGGTTGCAAAGAACAGGCATAAAGATCGTTTCCTGCTCTCCACCAACGATGTCACGTCGTCTTTCAAGAATGGTCGTGCGGAACCCATAGGCGGGAACATTATTTGTTTCAACACAAGCTTCCTTGCATAATTCGCAATCGATACACAGATGCTCCCGTATGACCATCGAGTAGTGAGGGCTAAAAGGATATTGTCCTCTCTTGGGTACGACACCTTCAGCACGAGCACTCTTCACTGATGTCAATGACAGGATGGTCCCACCAAGATATACGCCGGTTACCGCCAGGCCAATTTTCAATAAAGACCGCCTCTCGGCAGATGGCAAAGTCTCGGGGTTCTCAGCCTGCAGTTTTTCCAACTCTTTAATTTTCATATTGAACTCTCTGTATTCTATTACACCCTATATGGCAGCAAATCCTACTGCACTAAACATATTAGTGATCTTCACTGAGATGTCCACGAAACAGCTTCTCGCCGGCAAGGAACAAAAACCCGCAGAAGGCAAAACCGCTCAGTGTTATAATCAGTTCGTGAGGTGTCGGCATATAGCTGAACAACTCCGG